>JALRKF010000155.1 GCA_023254905.1 Crocinitomicaceae bacterium
CGTAATCAAGGCATTCTGAACCTGCAACTTTAAGGATTGCACACTCTGGAGCAAATTGCTCGATTCCCTTAAGTGTAGCTTCACCTTTAGACATCCCTTCGTCCATGTATCCTTTGATCGCATCATCAATGTTTTGACCAGCGCGGTATGTTGCAGATTCCGTAACAAATGCTTCGATACATTGCTGTGCTAGTTTGTAGCGGATTGCCCCATACTTAGAGATCGATCTTCCGAATTGCTCTCTTTCGTTCGCATATATAACTGAGTCAGTGATAGTACCTTTAGCTCCACCCAATACTCCGGCTGCTAATTTAATACGACCTATGTTCAAGATGTTTAAGGCGATTTTGAATCCATTTTCTCTATCAGATAGCATGTTCTCAATCGGAACTTTCACATTATTAAAGAACACTTGTCGCGTTGATGACCCTTTTATACCCATCTTCTTTTCTTCCGGGTTCAAAGAGATACCTTCAGCGTCAGCTTCAACCAAGAATGCTGTCAGCTTATCATCGTCATCGATCTTAGCGAATACAGTAAAAAGGTTTGCGAATCCACCGTTTGTGATCCACATTTTTTGTCCGTTCAATACGTAGTGCTTTCCGTCATCAGTTAGAACCGCTTTTGTTTTTCCTGAGTTTGCATCAGATCCAGATCCTGGTTCTGTCAAACAGTAAGCAGCTTTCCATTCACCTGAAGCAAGCTTTGGAATGTATTTCTGTTTTTGATCTTCATTTCCGTAGTAGAGTAGAGGCAACGTTCCGATACCAGTGTGTGCCCCATATGCTACAGAGAAAGAGTGACCTGTCCCAAGGTATTCTGTAGCAAGAAGTGATGTTTTAAAGTCAACGCCCATTCCTCCCAGATCTTCTGGCACAGAGAGTCCAAGTAATCCTAGTTCACCTGCTTTTTCCATTATCGAAGGCATTAATCCCTCTTCCATTGAGTCAATCCTTTCTAAGTGCGGTACCACTTCAGTATTGATAAAGTCATCACACATTTGAGCGATCATACGCTGCTCTTCTGTCCAGTTTTCAGGGATAAAAATATCGTTCGCCTCTGTATCGCGAATGATAAATTCTCCTCCTTTTATTGGTTTCATATTTATTATAAGGTTTGGTTAGTTTATAACATTTCTATAATTCCTGCGGCACCTTGACCTGCACCAACGCACATCGTCACCATGCCATATTTCTCATTACGTTTTTTTAGTTCATTAATTATTTGAACAGTCAGCTTTGCTCCGGTACAACCAAGCGGGTGCCCCAATGCAATTGCACCACCATTGACATTAACAATTTCAGGATTAATTCCAGTTTCGCGAATGACTGCAACTGATTGCGAAGCAAAGGCTTCATTTAGTTCAATCAAACCCAGGTCATTCATCTTAAGCCCCGCTTTTTTCAACGCGCCTGGAATAGCATCTACTGGCCCGATTCCCATGATACGTGGTTCGACACCAACAACGTGATAAGAGATTAATTTTGCTATTGGTTGTACTCCAAGTTCTTTCACCATTTGCTCTGACATCACCATACAAAATGCTGCCCCATCTGAAGTCTGAGATGAATTTCCCGCAGTAACAGATCCTCTAGCGTTGAAAACAGGTCTTAGCTTCGATAATCCTTCCATTGTAGAGTCTCTAGGACCCTCATCTATTTCTATCACCTTCGTTTCAACCTGTCTTTTTTCATGATGATCTAGGTGTATATATTCTGTTGTAATAGGAGCGATATCCTCTTTAAACCTATTTTCCTTTAGAGCTTTTAAAGCTTTGTTATGTGAATTCAGTGCGAATTCGTCTTGGTCCTCTCTGGTAATGTTGTATTGCTTAGCTACCGCTTCAGCTGTAAGACCCATCCCCCAGTACCAATCTGGATTACTTTTAGCTGCCTTAACATTTGGAACAATACGCCACCCACCCATTGGGACATAAGACATGGATTGAGCACCTCCAGCTATTATGCAATCTGAGTGTCCTGATTGAATTTTGGCCGTTGCCATTGCAATTGTTTCCAAACCTGAGGCGCAGTATCTATTTACTGTAACTCCCGGTACTTGAACTGAATTTAATGACATGAGTGAAATCATTCGTGCCATGTTCAGTCCGTGTTCGGCCTCAGGATCAGCATTACCAACGATCACATCAGATATCCGCTGATGATCAAACTCGGGAATATTATTCATAAGGTGATTAATTACTCCAGCTGCAATGTCATCTGGTCGAGTAAATCTAAAGGAGCCTTTGTGAGCTTTCCCTACTGCAGATCTGTAACCTGCTACTATATATGCATCCATTCTATTAATTTCTTAAAATTTTACCTTTTTTGACCATGCTCTCTAGTCTTTCCAAAGTTTTGCGCTCAGCACAAAGCTCCACGAAAGCTTTTCTCTCAAGATCGAGAACATATTGCTCAGAAACTTTCGTATTTTCTGAGAGATCTCCTCCGCATAGAACAAATCCAAGTTTTTCGGATATCAAAGCGTCGTGTTCAGAAATGTAGCTTCCTGAAAGCATTGAGTTGGCACCCACGTATACTATGCCTAATCCTTCTTGTCCCATCACTGTTATGTTCTTTTCTCTCTTGGGAGCAACATATCCCTTATTATGTAAAGCAAGACATGCTTCTTTTGCTCTCAATAGCTGATGATCTCGGCTTACAACAACTTCATCTGTCCCTTCCCTCAGGTATCCTAGATCAAATGCTTCGTAAGCGGATGTTGCAACTTGTGCCTGACCTATCGTTAGAAAGCGTTCACGCATTTTATTGATCTTGATATCTCCTGCATACAGCTCTTCTGATAGGCGCTTCGCGAATTCTTTTGTTCCACCACCACCCGGGATAAGTCCAACTCCAAATTCTACCAATCCCATGTATAGCTCAGCGTGTGCGACTACTTTGTCAGCGTGCATGGCAAGCTCACATCCTCCACCAAGGGTAAGGTTATGAGGTGCTGTAATTACAGGTGTGTTTGAGTAACGAATACGCATCATTGTGTCCTGGAACATTTTCACGGCGAAATTCAATTCATCGTAATCCTGCTCAACAGCCATCATGAAAATCATCCCTACGTTTGCTCCAGCAGAGAAGTTTTGACCAGTGTTTGAGATCACAAGTCCATTATATTTAGTTTCAGCAAGATCAATAGCTTTATTGATACCTTCAATAACACCACCTCCGATCGTATTCATCTTCGTGTGGAATTCAAGGTTGATTATTCCATCTCCCAGATCTATAATTGTTGTGTCGGAGTTACCCCAAACTTTATTCTCCTCGCGCAATGTGTCAAGCATTACAAGATCCTCTGTACCTGGAATTGTTTTGTATGTCTTAGAATGGATGTCGTAATAAAGTCTTTGGCCTTTCTCATTCTTGTAGAAAGAAGTGCATCCTGCTTCTTTCATTTCAGTTACCCAATCAGCAACCTTCTTATTTTCTTTACCAATCAGCTCCAAACCTTTATCTAGTCCTATCACATCCCAAGTCTCAAATGGTCCGAGCTCCCAACCGAAACCCGCTTTCAAAGCATCATCAATTTTATATATATCCTCGGTGATCTCTGGAATTCTGTTCGAAACATAAGCCATTAATCCACTGAAAGCTTTTCTATAAAACTCCCCGGCCTTGTCCATTCCCATGAAGAGCATCTTTGTTCTTTTGTGAAGATCTTCAATTGGTTTCGCCATTTCAAGCGTAGCAAACTTAGGTCTTGTTGACGGTTTGTATTCTAATGTATTCAGATCGAGCGCAAGAATCTGGCTCTTTCCATTTTCATCTTTCTCCTTTTTGTAGAATCCTTGTTTCGTCTTAGAACCTAACCAATTGTTCTCAACCATTTTTGAGATATAGTCAGGGAGCTCGAATAAATCTTTCTCTTCATCATTCGGACAATTTGTCTTCAATCCGTTTGCTACGTGAACAAGTGTGTCAAGACCAACTACATCACATGTTCTAAAAGTTGCAGATTTAGGTCTTCCCAAAACTGGTCCAGATAACTTGTCCACCTCTTCAACAGTAAGTCCCATTTCTTTCACAATATGGAACAGAGACATGATCGAATAAACACCAACTCTATTCGCAATGAACGCAGGTGTGTCATTACATAAAACGGTCTTTTTACCTAAAAAGCGTTTTCCGTAGTCCATCATGAAATCAATGATAGAAGAATCTGTTTCAGGACTTGGAATTATCTCT
>JALRKF010000102.1 GCA_023254905.1 Crocinitomicaceae bacterium
TAGAGAAAGATATCTCATGAAAACAAGACAAATAGAATATATAAATGAGGCTGTACTGGTGCTAAAGCATTTTATTGAGTTAAGTGTAGATCTCTTGCCCATATTGTATTCTTTAAAACAGATAAACAATCCAACTTTGGAAGAATGTAACAACATTGATAAGATCCAAGAGGTATATGAGCGATATGACTTTAATAAAGATACCTCGCGTATACTCATTGGATCTGATATTTTAAACCTCATTCAGAAATCATTCGTAAAAATGAAGAATGAAAATTCAAAACGTTCTAATTTAACACGAAAAAATCTCTACGCCTTTTTAAAAGAATACAAACGACTTAAACATAACTGGGATCTTACAGTTGTCAATTAAAGAAGTAAGGCTAACTTTGCCTCATGGGCGAAAGAAACCAATATACACTTCCAGTAATGGAGCACTTTTTCACAATACAAGGAGAAGGCTATCATACTGGCGAAGCAGCCTATTTTGTTCGCCTTGCTGGTTGTGATGTTGGTTGTATTTGGTGTGATGTTAAGGAATCCTGGGAAATTAGCCCTGATCAATTTATTAATGTTAAAGAAATTGCAAGCTATGTAATAGCCTCTTCAACGAAGTATTGTGTTATAACAGGTGGTGAACCATGCATGTACGACCTAACTGAACTTGTTAATAGACTTCAAGATGCAGGAATAAATGTAGGTTTAGAGACATCTGGATGCTACACATTGAAGGGAAATGTAGATTGGTACTGCTTCTCCCCAAAAAAATTCAAGAAACCAATTGAGGAAGCTTACGTTCAATGTAATGAACTCAAGATTGTTATCAACCATCCTTCTGATTTTGAATGGGCTGAAAAACATGCATCTCATGTGAATGATCAATGTTTACTTTATTTACAGCCTGAATGGTCAAAACAGGAACGGTTTTTGCCAATGATCATAGAGTATGTTAAGAAAAACCCAGCGTGGA
Organism: Crocinitomicaceae bacterium; assembly: GCA_023254905.1. Taxonomy (GTDB): domain Bacteria; phylum Bacteroidota; class Bacteroidia; order Flavobacteriales_D; family Crocinitomicaceae; genus UBA4466. The sequence continues at coordinate 971 of JALRKF010000102.1, forward strand.
AAATTTCTTTGCAAACCCATAAATTCATGAACATACCTTAGAATATGAGATCTTTTCTTTTTCTGTGTATTGCATTAATAACGTTTAACGCAATAGGACAACAATACTCAACTAAAAATAAAAAGGCGATAAAACTCTTTGAAGAGGCTTTGAGAATGCCAGGTAACTCTATCGATCCAACAACAAATACACCTAATTATCTTGGAGGTCTAAAAAAACTGCACGAAGCCCTTGAAAAGGACGACAACTTCTTAGAGGCACACATGGTGGCAGGAGAATTCGCAGAGTATATTTATGATTATGAAACGGCGATCCATCACTATAAAAGGGCATTGGCTATAAATCCAGCCCACAGCAGCACGGGAGCAACTTATTTTTACCTCGCGAATCTTCAACACGCTATTGGAGATTACGACAACGCCATAAGAAACATTGATATCTACCAACGTAATCCTAATGCGAATGAAACCCTCCTGAGCAATTCACACCAAATCAGAGCTGAGTGCGAGTTTGCGAAATTTGCGATGGCTAACCCTGTGGAATTTGACCCAATCAATATTGGACCTGGAATCAACACACAATATCCCGAGTACTTCCCTACGATAACTGTGGATGGTGCAACTATTCTATTTACGAGGAGAATTCCAGATGAGCGCGTTTACGGACCACAAAAGGAACAGGAAGACTTCTTTATTTCTCACCTTGGAGAGGATAAAACTTGGCAGACAGCAATACCGATGCCAGACAACATTAACACAGTAAACAATGAGGGTGCGCCGACAATTGCCCCTGACGGACGAACACTTGTTTTTGTTGCCTGTCCGGATAATATCACTGGTGAAAACTATGGTGAAGGAAGAACGGGTAAAGGAAGTTGTGACCTTTTCATTACTAAGCGATTAGGTTCACAATGGCAAGACCCGAAAAATCTTCCTGGTTATGTTAACTCTGCGCACTGGGAGACTCAACCTTCGCTTTCATCAGATGGTAAAACATTGTACTTCATTCGTGGTTTGAGAGGAACGCATGGCGACAGAAACTCAGATATCTACATTGTACAAAAAGACGATAATGGCTTTTGGGGAAAAGCACAGCGACTACCCGACCATATTAATACTCCTGATATGGAGGAATCCGTGTTAATCCATCCTGATGGTAAGACTCTATATTTTGCATCTAGAGGGCATATTGGACTGGGTGGGTCAGACGTCTTTGTTACTAGAATGGATAATGATGGTAACTGGTCTCAACCTGAAAACCTTGGATACCCCATCAATACGAAATATGATGAAAATTCATTAATGGTTTCACCAGATGGAGATATTGCATTCTTTGCATCTGATCGTGAAGGCGGATTTGGCGGTCTGGATATTTATTACTTTCAGATGCCCGAACATCTTAAGCCCACAAAAACACTTTATTTTGAAGGAACTGTATTCGACATTGAGACGAATAAACCACTGAAGGGAAAATTTAAATTGGTTGATCTAGATTCGGGTAAAGAGGTTATTATTTCTGAAGCTGATCCCATAACGGGAGAATTTATGGTTTCACTGCCAGTGAACAAGCAGTATGCATTAAGCGTAGAATATCCGAACTATTCCTTTTTCTCAAAGAATTTCAATATGACTAATCCAGATAATCTAGAAGCAATTCATATGGATGTACCTATGATTCCCCTTAGCAGTGATAAGCCAGTATTACTAGAGAACATATTCTTTGATCTAAGCGAAGCAACATTGAGACAAGAATCATTTGTAGAATTGAATAAATTGGTTTCATTCCTTCAGGATAATACGAATCTTAAAATTGAGATCGGAGGCCATACCGACACGAGAGGCGATGCTAAGGACAATCACACACTATCACAAAATAGAGCTTTGAGCGTATATAATTACCTTGTAGAAAAAGGGATTTCCAAAGAAAGACTTACTTATAAAGGATATGGTGAGACTCTGCCTGTAATGAGTGACGAACAAATTGCTAAATTAGACGGTGATAAAGAAAAAGAAAAAGCTCATCAGGCCAATAGAAGGACTGAATACAAAGTGATTGCTAAATAATGTATTTTTTAAGACTCCTCCGCCCTACTAATCTTGCAATTATTGCTTTTACCATGTATGGTACAGGATGGTTTCTTGAGTACTATACAGATTGTATTGGAGAGCTCTGGAGTATTGACTTTTTCCTTCTTGTTCTGAGTACGGTGATAATTGCAGGCGCAGGAAATATTATCAATGATTATTTCGATATCAAAGCGGATAGAGTTAACAAACCAGATCGAATGATCATTGGAAAGCATGTAAAGAGAAGAGTAGCAATCATCTCGCATTGGTTTTTAAATATTGTAGCTTTTTCCATTGCTGTTTATCTATCTTGGAAATTTGAAACCTTCTGGTACCTTTTCGTTCATTTCATGGCAATTAACTTCCTATGGTTTTATTCCACAAATCTCAAAAGAGGACTTCTTCTTGGGAATATAATTGTTTCTGTATTAACGGCACTTGTACCTATTCTCGTTGGCTTCTATTTCTTCCATCTAATTTCAACAGAACACATACAGTCGGGATTTCATTATCAATCAATTAATGAATTAATTGGAAGCCTTGCTTGGATTATTTCAGGTTTAGGACTTTTTGCTTTTATACTCAATCTTGCGAGAGAGATAACCAAAGACATTCAAGATGTAGAAGGAGACAAATTGCTTAAAGCCAAAACTTTGCCAATTGTATCTGGAATAAATGCAGCAAAGTACTTTGTTGTTTTTATTCTTGGAGTAGGAAGTATACTTCTATTTGGAGTTCTGTTCTATTATTTAGATATCGTTCTATCGCATCTTACGCCTGGGTTAATCGTGCTCTTCTTTATGATAATGTCAATATTTAGTTTGCTGTTGTTTGATACAGATAAAGGTGTGAGGTTAACCGCTGTCTTTTTAAAATTGTCAATGATTGCAGGGTTACTAGTTCCTATTTATATCCGATTAATGGAAACGTTTTAGAATGAGGATAATATTAGGTTCAAAATCACCAAGGAGAAGAGAACTAATACAGAGTATTGGTTTAGAGGCAGAGATTGTATTAAAGTCTATAGAAATCGATGAAATTTTCCCACAGGAAATCAATCCCAGAGAGGTTGCTTCTTATTTAGCAGAATTGAAAAGTGATCCACTAATAACAAGCCTTAACTCTGACGAATTATTGATCACATCAGATACTGTTGTTTTAAAGGACAAGGAGATTCTGGGAAAACCTATGAATCGAGAAGAAGCTATATCCATGATTCAATCATTGAGTAATTCGAGACATCAGGTTATAACTGGCGTTCACTTGCGAACTTCCAGCAAATCATTAACCATTAGTAATTCTACTGATGTAATTTTCGATGAATTGACTAATGAGGAAGTAGTTTATTACGTTGATAAATACAAACCCTTTGACAAAGCTGGTTCCTATGGAATACAGGAATGGATCGGGTACATAGGTGTTTCAAAAATACATGGTTGTTACTACAATGTTATGGGGCTTCCATTAAATGCTCTTTATCAAACTATGAAACTTGAATTCCCACCATTTGCGTCACTCAAATAATAATGAATAATTTACATTCTCTCGGGCACTTTAATACCTAGAAGACCCATAGAACTCTTGATTATCCTTGCAACGTTTGAGCTTATTCCCAATCGCAAGTTGCGTTTATCCAAATCCTCTTCACCTAAAATTGTAATACTTTGATAGAAATGATTATAACTTTTTACTAATTCATAAGTATAGTTTGCAATAATCGCTGGAGAATATCCCAGTCCTGCTTCCTTCACAACAATTGGATAATCAAAAATTAACTTGATCAACTCTTTTTCTTCACTCTGTAATTCACATTTAGACGGAATTATATACGCACCACCCTTAGAAATTAATGAGCGAATACGAGCATGCGCATACTGAATAAAAGGCCCTGTGTTGCCGTTCAGCTCAATAGACTCCTCAGGGTTGAACATCATGCGCTTTTTGGGATCGACCTTCAAGAGATAATATTTCAATCCTCCGAGCCCAATTGTTTCGTATAACTCCTCTCGCTCATCGTCAGACATACCCTCTATATGACCGCGTTCTTGGGTCATTTCCTTTGCCTTTTGTACAACTTCTGTAATTAGGTCATCAGCATCTACTACAGTTCCCTCTCTTGATTTCATTCTGCCTGTAGGAAGATCAACCATTCCATACGATAAATGGTAACAATTTTCTGCCCAATGGTATCCTAATTTTTTCAATATTAAAAAAAGTACTTTGAAATGATAATCCTGCTCGTTTCCAACCGTATAAATTATACCATCTAGATCCGAATAATCCTTATAGCGGTCAACAGCAGTACCCATATCCTGGGTCATGTATACCGCAGTTCCATCGGAGCGAAGAACAAGTTTCTCATCCAAGCCCTCATCAGAAAGGTCTATCCAAACAGACCCATCTGTTTTTTTGAAAAATATTCCTTTTTCAAGCCCTTCTAAAACCAGCTCTTTTCCCAAAATAAATGTGTCCGATTCGTAATAGAGTTGGTCAAATTCAACTCCCATCCGCTCATACGTTTGGGCAAAGCCTTCATAAACCCAACCATTCATTGTTGACCATAGTAAGTAAACTTCGGGATCTCTTGCCTCCCATTTCAAGAGCATTTCCTTAGCATCATTCAAGAGTTGTGTCTGATTTTTAGCCAGATCTTTAATCTTTGCGTTTATCCCTTTTATTGATTTTTCATCCTTTCCTTCTTTCAAGCCCTCCAAGCGTTGAAATTCTGCAATAACATCATCGGTGTAATCTTCAAAGCTTCCGCTCTCCCATTGCGTAATGATCTCTTTTGCCTCGGAATTAAAGTGCTTGTCAAACTCAACGTAATACTTTCCTACTAGCTTATCTCCCTTTACTCCAGTATTTAATGGGTTTTCTCGCTCTCCGTTTTCATTTATTGGAGAGAATCGTTCCCATGCAAGCATACTCTTACAAATATGAATCCCTCGATCATTAATGATCTGTGTTTTAATCGAATTGTGACCGTTCGCATCGAGAATTCTCGCTACAGAATAACCCAGGAAGTTATTTCTTAAATGTCCCAGATGAAGTGGCTTATTCGTATTTGGTGATGAGTATTCTACCATTAGAGTTGGTTTCGAGTTTTTGGCAGAAAACCCGTAATTATCATTTCTATCTATTTGTAGCAATATATTTAACCAATAATCATCAGAGATAACAATATTCAAAAAGCCTCCAATAACGTTATACGAGTTAAAGTCATCAATTTTAGAAATTATAAATCTTCCAATCGTTTCACCTACGTCCTGTGGTGACATTTTTAACATTTTGACAAATGGAAAGGTTACTAATGTTAGATCACCTTCAACATCTTTTCTTGTCTTTTGGAACTGTATCAGCCCTTCCGGAATCTGTTGCCCGAATAATTCCTGAGAATTTGATACTAACAGTTCTTTTATTTGTGCCTCCATTCCTTAAATTGATTCTATTACGTTCGTCTGAGAAATTTCTTGTCTTCGATCTTTAATCTTTGAGATATACAAACCAAATATTTTTATTTTTTGTTCAGACTATAGTTATGTTAAAAGGTTTAATTAAATATAAAAATTCAGTTATATCTGTTTTGGAAGAAATACTTCCGCCATCATACATCTTGCGCTTCCTCCACCACAAGCTTCAATCGTATTCAAATCACTATGAATAATTGGATTAAATGCCTCAATCTTCTGAATTTGATCTTTCGTTAGGCTATTATATGCAGAAGAGGACATCACAAGGAAAGTCTGATTTCCTTCCACCTGAAGCATATTTCCAGCAAATCTTTCTTTTTGTTCTTCCGAAATTTCAATAAGCTCTTTTCCTGACTTTTTAATGCAAGTTTCAATCATCTTGCGCTCATTTTCGTTATCAATGGTATCCATACACACAATAGCGTATCGATCGGCGATGCACATCATTACATTGGTATGGTAAATTGGTAATCTTTCATCGTTATGCGTTTGATTCGCAGTAAAACAGACCAAATCATAACCAAATTCTTTACAAAACTCTTGAGCAACTCCAGCATCGGTTCTTATCGATAAGGCTGCATAACAAATTTTATTCTGACGGTCAAGAATCATACTCCCCGTTCCTTCTAAAAATAATTGTTCTGATTCATATCCAGAAAAATCAACAACTGACGAAATTTCAAAACCTTTCTTTCTTAGCTTCTCGAGAATATCAGGACGCCTCTCCGTTCTTCTATTTTCTGCACACATTGGATAAAGTACAACTCTTCCATCTTGATGGAATGAAACCCAATTATTTGGAAATATAGAATCTGGCGTATCAGGATCAATAGTATCCTGAATCACATGCACATGCACCCCATTTTGCTCTAAATTTTTCACAAAAGCATTAAACTCTTTCAAAGCATTCATTTGCACCTCTGCAGGAGAAATAGTTTTCAGGTGTTTCTGATAATAATTATTTTTTGCTGTTTCTTCGTTATATCTGAAAGATACCGGTTCAATCATCAAAAGGTGTGAACTTGACTGTTTCATTCTCGAATTAATGGCATTGTTGAACATCGAAATAATCCTCCCATTTTAGACACCTGACCGTACGGCACCTCTTCCACTGAATATCCTTTATCCCTCAATTGTTTGTTCAAGTTTACAAATTCAGGTTGAGACACTATTATCCTTTCCGAAATAGAAAAAATATTCGAGTTCATGTTATACATATCATTGGCATCGATGAGAATAATCTGGTCCTTTTCAAACATACCAGCCAATAACTCAAAATCATTTTTATTTTTGAATCCATTCTCGCATATTATAGCTCCCTTTTTTCCGATAGGCTGAAAGCAACAATCGAGATGTAAAGCACTATTTCTTGGATCAGTATCCGATTTCTTCAATTCAAAACCAAGAACTTTTTTATTAGGAAAAGTTTTCTGAACGAATCCAACCCCTTCAATGTTGGTACGGGCAACCTTGTAAAGATTGAAATCTTCATCCTCGGAATATCCAATAAAAATAGTATCTCCCTTTAAAATCACATCCCCACCCTCAATACGAGCCTTTTCTGGCATTTTAATCACATTATTATGATTAAAAGTTGCAATTAAGGGCTGAATAGCTTCTAGCTCTCTTGATCTATCTTCAATAATATTTGGAACGAGTAATTTGTTTTCTATTACAAAAGCAATATCTCTAGCGTAAATTTGATTCAGACCAACAATATTATCGGGACGTATAACTTCTACATCATGTTTTTCAAGAATACCGCAAAAATATTCCATTTCTGAAATCAGACTCAATTCAGACGGGTATGTTCCCGTTTGAACACTTTCAAGTGATTTAGGATCATAACATTCGCTTTCTGAAGGAGTTCCTCCAAAGTCATTTGCAATACCTAAAATCACAGTTTTTAACAATCCAACCTCATCATTCACATTGAGATTCATGACCTTCCCTAATTTCATTTTTTACGGAAACGAAACTACTAAATATCATTAAAATATGGTGCATTGTATTTTCACATCTCGAAGATATTGTTTTACAAATGCGTTTTAACTGACGAGACTTAGAATAATAACATACTATGTATTCAATAAACAGTTCTATGTTACAAAGTATAAACAACCAGTTAGTAACATGAAACATTAATCGCGTTATTTGTGAAAACCCTTACTATGATAAAGATTTATCTGACAGCGATTGCGTTGGCTGTTTCGACATTTGTATTAGGTCAGAAATTTAAAAGATTTTTTGGTTCTCTGGAGTACAAAATCACCGTAGAAGATACATCTTTCGCTAGTTTATATCCTGATAGTAGGATGGTCATATACACAAATGATACTATTGTAAGAATGGAGAATCAGACTTCTAGCTTAGGAAGTCAAGTGACTATTCGTCACACTGAAAAACAAAAAGCATATCAATTACTAAATACAGAATTTGGGAAGTTTGCTATTCAGGCAAATCTATCTAACAACAGTGACAGCGTTAAAAATTCAAGCAAGTATATATTTCATAAAACATGTAAAGGAGAAAAAAGGCTCGGTAAGAAGGCAATTATGTACGAAGTTGAACACGAAGCGTACAAGGATAAAAAGAACTTTTTATTCTTTAAAAAGTATAGCAACAAGTATATAAATACTTTTAATGAGGTCCCCTATCTTCCTGTAGTCTACTACGTTATAACACAGGATGTGATTTTAAAATACGAGTTGGTGAGTATATCAGAATATATACCTCATAGAGATCTCTTTGGCATACCAACAGATTTTGAAAAAGTAACTTTTGACGAATTTCTTGATAAGTATCTTGAGTTCAAAGGACAAAAAAAGAGTCAAGAATAGTCCAAGGTACTAACACACGCATGTGTATAGTTAATTTGATAAGCTTACCGTTATAGGCTTCGGCTCGTTATTTTCGTAAGATATGAAGTATAGAAATGGTTGAAGAGAACGAATATATCGAAAAAGGAAAAGATTCTGAAGAGAAGGAAATGACCGCAAAAGGATCAAAAAAAAGTAAGAAGGGGAAGTCAAAAAGAAAAAAAAGATCAAGAACCTTCAAATTTCCATTCGTCGATAAAATCAGAGAAAAACTTGCTGATAGAAAGATTAGAACAACCATTGGAATGATTTTAACACTTCTATCAGTGTACACACTCCTTGCCAACTTTTCATATCTCCTTACATGGACAGCTGATCAGGACCGCGTTATTGGAAATGGTTTAATTGAATTCCTTTTTGATGGGAACGATGTGCCTGTAGAGAATTGGCTTGGGAAATTTGGTGCTTGGATTTCACATTTAATGATGTACCGTTGGTTCGGCGTAGCATCTTTCTCAATATGCCTTATTCTTTTTGTTTCAGGATTTAATCTTTTATTTAACCTTACAATTCTTCCAATTCGAAGGACCTTTGTAGTTGGTTTATTATCAATGGTTTGGTTAAGCTTACTCTTTGGTTCAATTGCAGTGGATATTAACTGGCTTGGAGGATCATTCGGATACCAGCTAAATTCATGGCTTAACGTTTCATTAGGAAAAGTTGGTACAGTCACTTTTATTCTGGCAATCGGATACTTATTAAGTATTATCTTATTTAATATCAATTTTGGATGGATTTTCAGATTTTTTTCAAAGAAAGCAGTTGACTCAGAATCGGAGTTAGAAAAAACTATCGATCCCGATGATATGGTAGTTGTCAATACAATCTCTGAGGAGAGCATCGTTGAGGAACAAGAATCAGAGGTCATTGATCTTACTGAAAAAGATAATCTCGAAAACATTATTGAAAATACCCTCGAGGAAATTGAACCAAATTTATCCACATCTGAAATTAACGATACATTAATTACTTCTTCTGAAACACCAATCAATGAGGAAGACTTTGCTATTGAGGTTGCTGAAGAGAAGGAAGAGGATAAAAGCTTGAGTGAGGAGGAGGTAGATAGTCACCAAAAAGACTTTGGAGATTACGACCCAACACTTGATCTTTCGAGCTATTTACTGCCCCCGATTGAACTGCTCAAAGATTACAAGGGTACTGGTGGCACGGTGGACAAACAAGAATTAGAAGATAACAAGAATAAGATCGTTGAAACTCTCGCTAATTACAAAATAGAGATTTCAAAAATTAGAGCAACTGTTGGTCCTACTGTAACATTGTACGAAATCATTCCGGCTCCCGGTGTGCGAATCTCAAAGATCAAAAATCTTGAAGACGACATTGCACTCAGTTTAGCTGCGTTAGGTATTCGCATAATTGCTCCAATTCCTGGTAAAGGTACAATTGGAATCGAGGTTCCGAATAGTAATCCAGATATGGTAAGTATGCGTTCATTGATTGCATCGAAAAAATTTCAAGAATCAGATCATGAATTACCAGTAGTGCTCGGGAAAACTATAACGAACGAAACATTTACTTTCGATCTGACTAAAATGCCACACCTACTTGTTGCTGGAGCTACAGGGCAAGGTAAGTCTGTAGGGCTTAATGCTATCCTCGTATCTATACTTTACAAGAAGCATCCAGCGCAAGTAAAATTTGTTTTAGTCGATCCAAAAAAGGTTGAGCTCACCCTTTACAACAAGATAGAACGCCATTTCCTAGCGAAACTTCCTGATGAAGAAGATGCAATTATTACAGATACAAGTAAAGTGGTCAACACATTAAACTCTCTCACAATTGAAATGGATGAGCGTTATGAACTCTTAAAGACCGCTCAATGCAGAACGATCAAGGAATATAATGCTAAGTTCATTGCTCGAAAACTTAATCCTGAAAAAGGACATAAATATCTTCCGTATATAGTAGTACTTATAGACGAATTCGCAGATTTAATAATGACTGCTGGTAAAGAAGTTGAGCAACCAATAGCGAGAATTGCCCAACTAGCTAGAGCCATTGGTATCCATTTGATAGTTGCAACACAAAGACCCTCAGTGAATGTCATAACAGGAATGATAAAAGCAAACTTTCCAGCGCGAATAGCATTTAGAGTTTTATCAAAAATCGATTCAAGAACAATTCTAGATGCTTCCGGAGCTGATCAATTAATCGGACGAGGAGATATGCTGATCAGTACAGGTCAAGACATGGTGCGATTACAGTGTGGATTCGTAGACACTCCTGAAGTAGAAGATATCTGCGACTTCATTGGAGAGCAACGAGGATATTCAGATGCATTATTACTTCCTGAATATGTTGGCGAATCAGCTGATGGAGGCGGAAGTATTGATGATGATGAATTGGACGCGTTGTTTGCAGATGCAGCAAGAATTGTTGTCATGCACCAACAAGGGTCAGCAAGTCTTTTACAGCGTAAACTTAAGTTAGGATATAACCGAGCTGGGCGAATTGTTGATCAATTAGAGGGCATGGGCATCATAGGGGCATTCAAAGGTAGTAAAGCTAGAGACGTTCTGTATTCTGACGAACAGGCACTTGAGGAATTCCTCGCAAGTAAAGGACTAGTTTAGTGGAGCGAATAGCCTTAGTTGCATGCGTTAAAGAGAAGATGAAACAATCTACTTCAGCCGTGAAGATGTATACAGGAGAATCATTTAAATTATGGATACGTGATGCCAAAGCACGTAATGTAGATCATATATACATTCTATCCGGTAAATATGGACTCCTAGAATTAGATGAGATCATAGAACCCTACGATCTTAACTTAAGTCATCAAGATGCTTCCTACATCGTAAATTGGAAGAATAATGTAATCTTGAGACTCAAAGCAATGCATCAACTAACTGATACACATGCGATCATTTATGCAAATAAATTATACTACGAAGGCTTACACCATCATTTCAACAGTTATGAAATCCCTTTTCAAATAGACTAATCACTTCTTTGTTGGAAGCTGAAATCCGAGCCCTGCTGAGACCATGACTTCGTCAAGATTATTTATGCGGTTCTTATCCCCCATGTACAAATGAGTAGCTGGAGTTGCAACATACGAGATATTCGCGAAAAAATGAAAGTACTTCCCTACGTAATAAGACACTCCAGTCTGAACTATAAATGATGGAATATATTTTGTTTTATACGGGGATACTATATAGATCCAGTCGGGATCTCCATCTAACACTCTCATTACAGAAAGCCCTGGACCAGCACCTAAAGAATAATCAAAATTGTTCTTGCTCGAGTGATACTGAGCTGAGAAGAAGGTGTGCATACCTCCATTTATTGGTCTAAGCCCTTCCGGAACTTTACCATCCACAAACATAAAGGTCTCCCCTCTGAACGAAGTCTTCTTTGTCATGTGATACTCAAGAAAGCCTGAGATATAGAAATTGTTTTGCTCTGAAGCGAGCATGTCGCTTGGAGTTATTGTTGCAGATGCTTTCAATAGTCCATCCTTTAAATACAATTCTTGCGCTTGTGCACTAGCACTGATCAGTAAGGTTAAAAAGAGAACTCTTACCATAGATCACCAATTTTATAGTTAATTCCTATATGAAAAAGCATATGGCCTTCCAGACTAGCTCCTCCACTATCTTCAAAATGAACAACCCCATTATGTTCGTGAGCATGAATTTCATTCCCAAGATGAACCATGTACTGGCCAACAAGTGAGAGATCGAGTCTTTCTGATAAATTGAAATGAACTCCTGCTCCACCCTGAACTGCTGAGCTCCAGCGCTCTAACCTGTTAATTGAATTTCTTTTCGAAACCATTTGTGTGTAATCGAAACAGTGACCTGCCAAAATGTAAGGTCTTAGGGAGGAATTGGGGTTAGCCGTTGGATAATAGAGTACGCTCCAACCGATGTGATAATCTGTCCTATTCGCATAATCACCGATTTCACTAATGATGTAATCAAAGAACCAATCAGAATTTACACGATCAGCAAATTGAAGACGAAATTGTCCACCTACACCGAATCCGTTGGATTCTTCGTGATGCCCGTTGAATGTGCTTAATGTTGTTCTCGCACCCAGTGAAAACATCCCTCCATAATCATTCTTTACATCTAACTCTTGGGCAAACCCAATTGAAGAAACGAAAGCAAAGATCAAAATGATATTCTTTCTCATAGTGCAGGCAATTGATTATATCTTAATCAACGCAAGATCTTCTTAGATATTACAAAAAAAATGCGGCCCTAAAGCCGCATACTATTAATTAGAAAACTTCTCGATCACTTCCTGAGTAACTCCTGTATTAGAGAACCCTCCATCGTGATAAAGGTTTTGCATCGTTACATATTTCGTTAAATCTGAGAAGAGTGAGATGCAGTAATCTGCACAAGCACTCGCGTCAGCATTTCCTAGCGGTGACATCTTTTCTGAGAAACTAATGAACTCATTGAATCCTTTTACTCCACTTCCTGCAGTTGTCATTGTTGGTGACTGCGAAATGGTATTCACACGTACATTCTTTTTCACTCCATAATGATATCCAAAACTCCTCGCAATTGACTCTAAATATGCTTTATTGTCTGCCATATCATTGTAGTCAGGGAAGACACGCTGTGCGGCGATGTATGAAAGCGCCAAGATAGATCCCCATTCATTCATGGCATCCATATTCATTGCAGTTTGCATCACTTTATGAAAAGACAGCGCGGATACATCGAATCCTTTCATTGTGAAGTCATAATTCTCGGAAGTATAGTGCTTTCCTTTACGAACGTTAACCGACATACCGATTGAATGCAAGATGAAATCGATCTTCCCGCCAAGGATCCCCATAGATTCTGAGATCAACTTTTCTAGATCTTCTATGCTCGTTGCATCGGCAGGGATCACTTTTGAACCAGTTTTTTCAGCAAGTCCATTAATCTCTCCCATTCGCATTGCGATTGGCGCATTGGTCAATACGAATTCAGCACCTTGTTCGTGCGCTTTTTCAGCAACTTTCCAAGCAATAGATTGCTCATTTAAAGCGCCAAATATTATACCTTTTTTTCCAGCTAATAAATTATTTGCCATTTGTTTTAACTTTAAAGTCGCAAAGTTAGAATAATTGTCTAATTAAAGATTGATCTTTAATCCATCATAAGCAACGCGTACATTTTTAGGAAGCTCCCTTTCGATCTCTTCATGAGAATCGAATAAATGCGATATGTGCGTTAAATAAGCCATTTCAGGATTTATCTTTTCAATAAAGTCTAACGCTTCATCCAGATTAAAATGAGAAATATGTTCGTTTTTTCGAAGTGCATTAACAACCAATACTCTTGAACCCTTTACTTTCTCTACCTCACTATCATCAACAGTTTTCGCATCCGTTATGTAAGTAAAGTCTTTTATCCTAAACCCCAAAACAGGCATTTTATAATGCATCACTTCTACTGGAATGATCCTCTCTCCACAAGGAAGCATAAAAGCATTATTTTCAATACGATTGACGTTAACTGATGGAACACCGGGATATTTAATCGATTCAAAAACATAATAAAATTCACGCATAAGAGCCTCTTCCACTCTTTCCGAACAAAAGACTTCCATATCACGCTTCTCCTTATAATTAAAAGCACGAACATCATCCATTCCAGCCACATGATCTTTATGCTCATGAGTAAAAAGCAATGCTCGTAATGATTTTACATTTTCTCTGAGCATTTGAGCTCGGAAATCGGGACCTGTGTCCACCACATAGTTCTCACCATTCACCGAGATCAAGATCGAAGACCTTGTTCGATTGTCTCTTGGATCAGCACTCTGACATACGACACAATCACAAGCGATCACCGGGATTCCTTGTGAAGTACCAGTACCGAGAAATGTTATTTCAAGTTCGCTCATTAATTCGAATTATTTCATTTTCAAAAGCTGTCTCACAAGTACTCCCCAACCTGCGATCATTAACACCCCTCCAACAGGTGTCAGAGGACCTAGAAAGCTGAGGTCAGCCCCAAACAGATCATTTAAGGCAAGTAAATAAATTGAACCTGAAAAGAATAAAATACCCCCTAAAATTAATGCTAAAAATACTTTTAACGTCCCTTCTATCTTGGAAGCATTAAGCGAGAGAATAAGTAATGCAATACCATGATAGATCTGATATCTCACTCCTACCTCAAAAGAAGCGACTTTTTCAGGGCTCACGACCTGCTTCAGGCCATGCGCACCAAAAGCCCCTAATATAATCCCGAGAGCAATCAATAAAACACTGACAATTGCTATCTGCTTATTCATCTAACTGTAAATTATAGTTTAAAACTTCAGCCCAACCTTTCCAATGATTGTAGTCACCAATTGTTTCATTATGCCATATAACGATCATGTTTCCTCCACAAACCGCAACTTCATTGTGCAGTTCATTGACTTTAACCTTTGCTTCTTCGATCGACAGTCTCATGTACTCATTCAACGTTCCATCCATATAAGTAAATGGATGAACTGTCAATTTTGTAATCTGTTCCTTGTGAAGATCAAACCACAAGAAAGGCTTTGTCGTCCCCGCTCTAAAGCCACAATGACCAGCATACCCCATTGAATAATCATTAATTATTCCCGCAGCGATAAGTGCACGGTATGATTCTGGAATTGAAAAGCGCAAGAAATGAAATCTCGAATGAACCACTGAATTATTGATAACCTTTTCCAATAGCATTTTTTCACCTAAAATTCTACTTGTGTTGTTCAAAGAGCTATAGCTAGGATGAATTCCGATAGTGGTCAACCGATTAATTCCTAAGATCAAATCGCTATGTTCCTGTTCATAAAGACTCACATTTCTATCGTACGTAGAGCTACCTCCACATAACCAAAAAACCCTTGTATTTGGGAATTGATGTGCAACTTCTTTAATCTTATCGTAAGTGTCGTATGGATCGCGTTCTCCCTTTTTAACACTTAATCTCTCTTCTATTCGCTTCTTGTCCCTTTTCAAAATATCTCTCAATTGAGAACCAATCTTACGAGCACCCTTTTTAAGTCTGTATGCGAACACATTATCAATATCGAAAGTTGGTGTAACGGTAACGGAGCTATCAAATTGATGCGTCGTTGGGGCAACCGATAAAACAATCGCCCTTGCCAAGCGATCTACGACCGTTTTCTCAAGCACTCCAAATTTATATTGATATGAATTTTTAAACTCAAATCGACCATGTTCATCTTTGTCCGAGATCAGATATTCCTCGAACCTGCTTAGAATGTAAAATACAGTAGCTACCGGATCCTGTTTTCCATTAATCTCAAAACAGAACTCCTCAGAAAATGTACCCCTATTCAATTGATATTTTTGAATTCCAGATTCATAAAGAAGATCTGCAACATCAAAAGAAGCTTTATCAGAGCGCGTGTAATAGAGATCTGCATCTCCATTGAGCACGAACCGATAGGAAATACCATTGCTTAAGAAAATAAAATCGAAAGTATATCTGATCCTTTCCGTTATTTCCTCAACCGCAACTTTAATCATCACAACACTTCTTCGATTATTTTTTCACAGATGAATTCTGCCGCTTTGCCATCTCCATAAAACATAGGATAAGTAAAATCAGTCTTTTTCATCAAACTTTCTGTTGCCTCCAGGATACGGTTATATTGATAATCCGCTAGTATTGCGTTGCCGTTATTAACAATTTCTATCCATTCCGTCTGTGGACGTAAAATAACGCAAGGTTTTTTGAAGAAAAATGATTCTTTCTGCAATCCCCCACTATCTGTCATAATCAACCTTGCTCCTTTCTCTAGTCTAATAATATCTAGGAAACCTGCAGGGGGTATAATCTTTAGTAGGTCGTTGTCCTCAATTCTGTGGCGCAATGTATCACTTAGATTACTCTCTATCTTATTTCTTGTTCTTGGGTGCAATGGAAGCACTATCTTTAAACCGTACTTTTCAGAAACATCTAAAAATGATCGGAAGATCTGCTCCAGATTCTCTGGTATATCTGTGTTTGAATCGCGATGTACAGTTGCCAAGATGTATTTCCCCTCTTCTACACCAAGTTCAGCATAGAGTTCATTCGCTCCTTTAAGAGAGGAAGAAAAATGTAGACTGTTATCATACATGATGTCGCCACAGTGATAAACGAATGGGTTATCTGGGGAAGCATCTCCATTATTACCAAGGCCAAACCCTTCATTCTTAAGATTCTTCAATCCATTCTCTGTCGGCGTGAAGAGCAAAGTTGACATGTGATCGCAAGCGATCCTGTTCACCTCCTCTGGCATACGTTTATTGAAGGATCTTAATCCAGCTTCAATATGGACAACGGGAATATGAATCTTTATTGCCGCTAATGCACCTGCAATTGTCGAATTTGTATCTCCATAAACCACAATTGCATCTGGCTGTTCCTTCAAATATATTTCCTCAAGACCTTTCAACATTCTCGCGGTTTGAATACCGTGTGAACCGCTACCGACATGCAAATTGTAATCTGGTAAAGGAATCATCATCTCTTCAAAGAAGACCTTAGACATATTTTCATCGTAATGCTGTCCGGTGTGCACAATCTTCTCGGTTAGCCTATCTGAAAACTTATTTTTTATGGCTCTACTGATCGCAGATGATTTAATAATCTGTGGCCTCGCCCCTACGATCGTAATAATTTTCTTCAATTCTAGTTGTTTTTAGATTAATCCCTCATCGGCGAAACTAAGGTAACCATTATCAGAAATAATCAGGTGATCCAACACCTGAAAACCGACCATTTCACCAAAGTCCTTTAGTTTTTTCGTCAAATTTAGATCCGCTTGGCTTGGCTTTAAATTACCGCTCGGATGATTGTGAACAAGTACCATAGCAGATGATTCCTTTAATAGTGCTTTGCGATAGATGACCTTCCCATCAACCACTGTTCCTGATATACCACCAGATGAAATTTGCTCTACAGAAATTACCTTGTTCCCCCGATTCAAAAGGATCACGTAAAACTCTTCATGGCTCAATCCTAAAAGATGTTGTTTCACTAAAGAATAAGCATCATGTGATGATTTAACGGTTTTAATATCTCCTTCATGAATGGAGTCCAATCTTCTAGACAACTCAAATAAGGATAATAATTTTGAAGCCTTAGCTCTCCCTATCCCTTTCACTTGTTGCAATTCTTCGAAGGTTAATTTGGAAAGTTTTAAAAGTCCCGTAGGTTCTGCCCCTAATAATTGTCGACCCAACTCAACAGCATTCATTTGTATCGTCCCAGACCCCAAAATAATAGCTAGAAGTTCCGAATCTGTTAATTGCCGGACGCCTTGGATAAGCATTTTCTCTCGAGGGCGATCATCTATCGCCCAATTAGTAATATTTTTCATTGACGTAAAAAGTAGGTTAAGATTACTTAAGTTAGCGAAAAATATTCTCTTTGGATTCGTTAACTCAAATAGTTCTAGGAGCATCTGTTGGTGAAGCATGTGGAGGTAAAAAACTAGGAAATAAGGCTGCTTTGTGGGGTGCCATCGCAGGAACTATTCCAGATCTCGATGTTTTCATTAATGCGTACAATGACCCTATTCATGGAGCGCTCATGCATCGAGGGTTCAGCCATTCTGTATTATTCGCAGCTCTCGCCGGACCCATTCTCGGATATCTTATTTACAGAATCTATAGGCGTAAACATGAACTTACAACTTGGTTGTGGGTTGCCTTCATGGCAATAATTACACATCCTATTCTTGACATTTTTACTAGTTATGGGACTCAGTTTTTCTGGCCATTTGAGTGGAGAGTATCCCTAAATAGCATATTCGTCATTGACCCGCTCTATACGCTGCCCTTCGGTTTTCTTTTGCTTGCATCATTAATGATTAAAAAGAACGTATCATTGCGTCGTAAACTAAACAATGCCGGCCTGGTATACTCAGGACTATATCTGACTTGGTGCGTTCTGGTTAAGCTTATCATTCTAAGTAATACTCCTACCTATTTCAAAGATTACGACATCGATCATTCGAAAACGGTTGTCAATGCTTTGCCATTCACCTCATTTTACTGGATGATCATCACAGAATCAAATACATCTAACTACATTGGTTACAAGTCTATTTTTTATCCGTTCAATAAAAACGAGGTTGATACTTTGACCAAGAACCATTCGCTGCTGGCAGAGATTGAAAGCAAGAATAAAGAATGGGTACAAACCATTCAGTTCATGACAAAAAACTGCTATTCAGTAACAAAGCGTGATGACTCATTAGAGGTCTATGATTTGAAGTTTGGATTGACATCTCCATTCACAAGCCCGAAGATCACAATTCCCGTACGTGGATATGGTCTTGTTATTGACAGTGGTATTGTGAACAAAACATATATTACAAGGCCCAAGTTTATATGGTCAAAGGTTAAATTTGGAGGATATATCAATAAAATTTTCAAAGATGATGAGAGCCCAGCTCCTACTTCTAATTCTAGTAACCATTAGTTGTTCTCATTCAAGTAATGCTGAACTGAAGGATTCAACTCAAATTGGACAGAATCAAGAAGATACAACAATCAATATTTATTCTTTTTATAAGAACCAACCAATAGTTCAATTAAAAGTCGATAGTCTATTCAACTCTATGAGCAGTAGTGACCGTGTTGCGCAGTTGATAATGCCAGCTATTGGTCCATACGGCCAAGAAAAAGCTACAATAATTGAGTTGATCAACGAGGGTAAGATTGGTGGATTACTCTTATTGAATGGTACAAAAGATGATTTTACTAAATGGGTCAAAGAATTTGATCTTAAAAATAAGGAATTAGGTAATCTACCATTCTTATATTCTGCAGATGCCGAACCTACCCTTGTTAACAGAAAGATTAAAGGTACAACACCTGTGAGCAATGCAGTAGACATTAACTCTGAGGAAGATGCACGTATATCAGCTGAAATAATATCAGCAGAATTAAATGCGATTGGGATCAATTACAATTTTGCTCCTGTAGTTGATCTTGGTAAAAATACAACGGTTGGTTATCGTGGTTTTGGAAAGAATCCTGAGAACATAATTCCTTTTTCAAATGCTTTTATTGAGGAAACACAAAATAGAAATATTATTGCCACAGCCAAGCACTTCCCTGGACATGGGCTTGTGTCTGGAGACACACATAAATCCCTCCAATTTATCGACGGAGAACTGAAAGAATTAAAATACTATCCTCCATTAATTGAAAATGGTGTACTGTCAATAATGATTGCGCATATAGCTGTCCAAAATAATGCTAAATTCAATACGAAAGGAATGCCTGCCACTACATCATACAAAATAGTGACTGAACTTTTAAGGGATAGTCTTGGTTTTGAAGGACTCATAGTCACTGATGCGATGAACATGGGTGGTGTGGCAAAGGTACAAGATGCTTCCCTTTTAGCTATAAAAGCCGGTTGTGATATTATTCTTATGCCTCTTGATGCTAGAAAATCGCACGAAAAACTACTGAGCAAGTATGAATCTGATATTTCCATGAGAACTCGAATAAATCAGTCTGTTAAACGGGTAATTCGCATGAAAGTTTGTCTTGGACTAATCGATTAAATTATAAGTAGAATCTTTCCTTAACTTTGAAAAGAGTGCAAGCAAATAAATTATCACATATTACCGAGAAGTTTGAAGCCATTACCCTTCAAGAGATGGATAGTGTCAAACTTATGAATCGTGTAGATACGAAGTTTATTTTAAGTTTGAAGAAAGCACAAAAGCTTCTACCGGAACTTATCAAGGATTATAAAATTTTAGAGATTAATGGTAATCGAATGTCTAATTATGAAAGTGTATACTTTGATAGTCCAAAATACAAACTATACCTGGACCACCATAAAAAGAAACAAGACCGGTACAAAGTGCGATTTAGAGAATATATTGAATCCAATCTTTGTTTTCTCGAAGTAAAACACAAATCCAAAGGAAGAACAGACAAAAGAAGAGTTCTTGTTGATTCTTTGGAGACTAGCTTGAACGAGGATCATAAATCATTTATTAGCAAAGCTGGACTCAGCCTCGATGATCTCAACCTTGTCCTTCAAAACTCTTTTACAAGAATAACCTTGGTGGGTAAAAATAATCACGAAAGACTTACTCTAGATCTTAACCTTACTTATAAAAAACATGATAAAGAGGTTAAGATGAATGATCTTGTAATAGCAGAGCTCAAACAGGAAAACTTAAACCGTAATTCTGAGTTTTATAAACTTACCAAAAGACATCTTATTAGACCTTTTAGAGTTAGTAAATATTGTATTGGTATGATTACACTTCTCGGAAAGAAGAATATAAAGTATAACCGCTTCAAAAAGAAGCTATTGAAAATAGACAAACTAAAAGATTATGCTGCTTAACCTATCAATACCCTTAAAATCCATAGAGGATATCTTAAATATTGAATTTTTCGATGACGATATTTACAAATTAGCTTTTCGCCTGATCATAAACATTGTGTTTATGACAATAATTATTCGTTATCTATACTACCCCATTACCAAGCGAAAAGATTATCTCTTCACTTACTATTTAATTGGTGTTATCACCTTCTTTCTTTGCTTTGGACTCAAAAAGTTAGAAATTGATACAGGCATGGGGCTAGGTTTATTCGCCATATTCGGTATCATTAGATACAGAACGGATACTATCGAAATTAAAGAGATGACTTATCTTTTCTTGATTATAGGCATCTCTGTTACAAATGCTCTAGCCTCCAGTAAAATCAGTATTCTTGAAATGGCACTCATCAACTTTAGTGTAGTTGGAATCACATATGGTCTAGAATACCTTTGGCTTTTAGAGCACGAAACAAGAAAAACAATTATTTACGAAAAGATTCATTTGATACTTCCTGAGCATTATGATGAAATGAAGGCAGACATCGAAAAAAGGACTGGTCTTACAATAAATCGCTTTGACATAGGTAAAATTGATTTCCTCAATGACACTGCTCAAGTCCGTATTTATTATTTCGCGGATGAGCAGGAGTTCTCAGACTATCACAACGAAAAATAGAATGGGTCAAGTGAGGCTATTATTGCTCCCGTTATCCTTGATGTATGGGAGTATTATGGCCCTAAGAAATAAGTTTTTCGATTGGGGGATTTTTCGAACATACAAAATTCCTATTCACTCCATTTGCGTTGGTAATCTTTCCGTCGGTGGCACAGGAAAAACGCCGCATGTTGAATTAATTGCTTCATGGTTGATCAATGAATCAAAAAATATTGCAATTCTAAGTCGTGGTTATGGTAGAACAACCAAAGGACTTTTGGAAATTAAAGAGGTTTTATCGGCAGAATTATCCGGAGACGAGCCCTTACAATACAAAACTAAATTCAAGAATAAGGCAGTCGTAGTTGTCTCAGAAGATCGCAGAAAAGGTGTAGAATATATCATACAACATTTCCCACAAACAGATGTGATATTATTAGATGATGCATTTCAGCATAGAAAAGTAAAATGTGGTATAAATCTCATTATAACTCCTTACAATGCGCCTTATACGAAAGATTTTGTGATTCCTGCAGGAAATCTCAGAGAGTTCAGGTCTGGAATAAATCGAGCAGATCGGGTAATTATTTCCAAATGCCCTGCTAACCTTTCAAAGGACCAACACAAATCTCTGATCGAGAGTTTAAATGTCGAGGAGCGCAAGGTACATTTTAGCCATATTAATTACGAGACAATAAAATCGCTCGGAAATTTTAGGTTTGACGATTTTGAAAAGGTTATAGTTGTTACAGGCATAGGAAATCCAGAACCATTCGTTAAAAGAGTGGCAGAGTCAAAGGAAGTAGTACATATGAACTTTAGAGATCATCACATATTTAACGCAAACGATATCGACCAAATTCATCAAAAAATTGATACTTTTGCAAACGGTCAATGCGCTGTTATTACTACGGAAAAGGACTACATGCGAATCAAGAGCAAAAAGCTAAATGCATTTGACAAAGGATCATGGTTCTATTGGCCGATACAAGTTGACTTGCATGAGGATGAGAAACTGAAACAATATATTTTAGATTATGTTGGATAAAATTAAAGAAACAACAAAATATATCAACTCAAAAACTCAGGTAAAGCCTACAGTTGGGATTATTCTTGGAACTGGATTAGGTGGCCTTGTTCAGGAGATTGAGATCATAGATGAGGTTCCATATGAGGAGATTCCAAATTTCCCTGTATCAACAGTGAAAAGTCACTCCGGTAAATTAATTTTTGGGAACTTAGGTGGCAAGCAGGTTGTAGCAATGCAAGGTCGATTTCACTTTTATGAAGGTTACACAATGAAGGAAGTTACTTTTCCTGTGCGTGTTATGAAGTTCTTGGGAATTGAAAAACTTTTCGTTAGTAACGCATCAGGAGGAGTTAACCCAGACTATGAAATTGGAGAGATCATGATCCAGGATGATCACATAAACCTATTCCCTGCTCACCCATTAATTGGTAAAAATGAAGACGAACTTGGACCTAGATTCCCGGACATGAGTGAGCCTTACGATCAGCGTATGATCAAACTTGCAATTGAAATCGCTGAGGAGAATAATATTCGTGTTGCCAAGGGGACTTATGCAGGACTCACAGGACCAACCCTGGAAACACCAGCAGAATACAAATACGTTCGTATCATTGGAGCGGATGCAGTAGGAATGTCAACAGTACCTGAAGTGATCGTCGCGCGTCACATGGAAATTCCATGCTTTGCTATATCTATTATCACTGACCTTGGGGTTCCCGGTAAAATTCAGGAGACAAGTGTTGAAGATGTTATTGAAGTTGCAAATAAGCAAGAGCCAAAGATGACCTTGATCATGAAAGAATTGATCTCTAGAGCATAATACTCTCATGGAAGAATCGACAAGAAATAAATACGAGGCCGTTATTGGATTAGAGGTACATGCGCAAATGCTCACGAAATCCAAAGCATACTCAAATGACATAAATGAATTTGGTGCATCACCGAATACAAATGTTAGCGTGATAACTCTTGGACATCCAGGTACTCTTCCTCTAATGAACAAGAAAACCATTGAATATGCTATCAAACTTGGAATTGCTTGCAACGCAAACATCGCTGAAGAGCAACATTTTGCAAGAAAGAACTATTTCTATCCTGATCTTCCAAAAGGATATCAGATAACACAAGACACAACACCCATTTGCACAGGAGGTCATATTACAATTAACCTCGAAGGTGGAGGCGAGAAAAACATAGGATTGACTAGGATTCATATGGAGGAAGATGCAGGTAAAAGTATCCACGATGTTGACATTTATGATACTCTTGTCGATTTAAACCGTGCAGGAGTTCCACTATTAGAAATTGTTTCCGAACCGCATATCCGAAACTCTCACGAAGCTTACAACTACTTAACTGAAGTACGAAAGCTAGTGCGTTACCTTGATATTTGTGATGGTAATATGGAAGAAGGATCATTACGATGTGATGCGAACATTTCTGTAATGCTAAAAGGTTCTAATACGTATGGTACAAAAGTAGAAGTTAAGAACATGAACTCGATTCGAAATGTTCAAAAGGCGATCGAATTTGAGATTCAAAGGCAAATAGAATCATTAGAGAAAGGAGAATCTATATCTCAAGAAACACGGTCTTTCGATGCATTGAAAAATATAACTATCTCAATGCGTACTAAGGAGGCTGCCATGGATTACCGTTACTTTCCTGAGCCGGATCTAACACCAATAACCGTGACTGAGCAAGATATTGCTCAAGTGAAAGCTGAAATGCCAGCGCTACCAAGAGAACTGTTTAAAAAATACATTAGTGAGTATGGTTTGTCAGAATATGATGCATACAACCTTACGGACAATAAAGACATTGCATTATTTTATGAAGAACTTGTGAGTAAGACTTCAAATTATAAGGCTGCAGCAAACTGGATCATGGGAGATGTTAAATCTTATCTAAACCAGCAAGGACTGGAGATTGTAGACTTCCCTATTTCATCTGATAACTTGTCTAAGCTTATAGAAATCATCGATAATGGAAAAATCTCATCTTCAGTAGCCTCTCAAAAGATATTTCCTGAGATGGTCAAATCAAGCGATCAATCTCCTCTTGAGATCGCTGAGTCGCTCAATTTGATCCAGGAATCTGATCAAGGAGCTATCATGGATTATATTTCTGCCGTAATCGAGCAACACCCGGACGAAGTTGAACGTTATAGAAACGGAGAAAAGCAATTAGTTGGCTTCTTTATGGGGCAATTAATGCGTGTCTCAAAGGGTAAGGCAGATCCCAAAGCAGCGAATAAGCTGATGCGCGATACATTGGAAAACTCATGAAGAAAATAATATTTACAGCTTTAGTTTTATCAGTTTATTCTTGTAGTAGTGATAATAGGACTCGTCTTGATAGTAATGAAAATAATCCACCCGAGACAAACATAGCCAGTAATTTTACCTTTGAGGGTTCAGTTGAAGGTGCATCCAATGAAATGTTTTATATTGAAGCAGCGACCAATAGGGGTGTTATGACGATAGGAAAAGGTTTGTCCGATTCCAATGGATCTTTTTCAATTAACTCAAATATTCAAGGATTCGGCGAATATTACCTCCGAATGGGAGAATCAAATGAAAAAATAGTACCTATGGTACTAGTTCCAGGCGATAACGTTGCTTTCAGCAGTAACTCGATTAACTTCATGGACTCAGCGAAATTTGAAGGAACCCGTTGGAGTGAAGTTGCATCAAACTTTATCCCAATCTATAAATCCTACACAGAAAGTATACAAAACCTGAGAACAACTATACCTGGTAGCACCGAGCTCGAACAGCTTGAAGCTTCCTTTGTGTTGAAAAGGCCTGTGGAGAAGTTTGCTTTTGAACAAATGGTCAAAGAGCCAAATAATCCATTTAATCTT
>JALRKF010000157.1 GCA_023254905.1 Crocinitomicaceae bacterium
TACATAAAACTTTTACTTCGACTTACACCATGTCTTCTGAGTGGCATTGCAACGGCAAAACCTTCTGGGAAATTTTGTATTCCAATACCTAGAGCGAGAGTCACGGCTCCAGCAATTGTGGCTCCTTCAATTCCCATACTAGCTCCACCAAAGAGAACACCTACGGCCAAGCCCTCAGGAATATTATGAAGAGTGATTGCCAAAACTAACAAGGTTGTTTTGTGCCATTGGGTTTCTATCCCTTCTTTCTCCTCCTCTCCAAAATTAATATGCAAGTGTGGCGTGAATTTATCTAACCCAAAAATGAATAATGCTCCGATAAGAAAGCCGACAGCAGCTGGCATCCACGACATGGATGGGTACATTCTCTCGGACATCTCAATCGCTGGATTTAGTAATGACCAAAAGCTTGCCGCAATCATAACTCCACCAGTAAATCCTAACATTGCATCCAAAAGTCCTCTGTGTAAAGACCGAAAGAAAAAAACCAATGCAGCTCCACTCGCTGTCAATGCCCAGGTAAAACAAGTTGCATAAAATGCCGCCAAAACTGGATCAATGGATTCGAAATAATCAATTATACCTTGCATATTCCAAAAGTTAGACAAATCTAACTAATATCTTTCAATTTCGAATTTTTGTATCCATATCGAGAGTAAGTAGTTTAACTGTGATACCTGAGAAATTCTTTTTGTTAACTTCGTAGCATTACCAAAAGCTAAACATGGAATTACTCCGAGAAATCTACGAAAGTCAATACTCTTACGGACAAAAGGTTCAAACTGCATTCGGCCTAAGATTCCTTACGTATGCTGATTTTGTTGCATCCGGACAACCATTAAAAATAATCGAAAAAACGATTGAAAATCATATTCTACCTGTTTATGCCAACACACATACGGAGGCGTCATTTACGGGTTTACAAACTACCCATTTTCGCGAGGAGGCGCGTCAAATTATCAAGGATTCTGTGAATGCTACCCAGGATGATGCCGTAATATTCTGCGGAAGTGGATCAACGAGTGCAATCCATAAATTGTATTTATCCTTACTCTCTTCTTTTGATCAGTCTGATAAAGCTACACCTACGACTGTATTTATTGGCCCTTATGAACATCATTCTAATGTATTACCCTGGAGAGAAAGCCCATTTGAACTCATTGAAATACCGATGGCCGCAGACGGTGGTATTGATCTAAAGGTACTTGAAGAAGAGTTAGATAAACGCAAAAATTCACACCGAATTATTGGTAGTTTTTCTGCAGCATCGAACGTCACTGGAATTATTAGTCCAGTCGACAAGATTAATGAAATGATTAAAGAGAGAGGTGGCCTTGCATTTTGGGATTATGCTGGGGGTGCTCCTTACATGAAAATAGATATGAATCCAGGAGGAAACTTTAATAAAGACGCTGTCTTTATTTCTCCTCACAAATTCATTGGTGGACCTGGAACTCCTGGTATTTTAGTTGTAAAGAAAAAGCTTTTTGAGGGATTGAAACCTGTCATTCCCGGTGGAGGTACCGTGCAATTTGTTTCCAAATGGAGTCATGGATATATTAATGATATTGAAGCGAGAGAGGAAGGTGGTACTCCATCTATTCTCGGAGCTATAAGAGCGGGACTTGTATTCAAACTAAAGGAAGAGGTTGGTTCAGATCGAATAGAACAGCTAGAGCACAACTATATTTCTCGGGCAATCGAGTACTTTAGAGATAAAGAAAAGGTTAGGATATTAGGAAGTTTGGAATTAAAAAGACTATCCTTTCTATCTTTCCATATTGCTCATAATGGAAACCTACTTCACCACAATTATATTGTTGCTTTGCTCAATGATTTGTTCGGTATACAATCCAGAGGTGGGTGTTCATGCGCAGGACCTTATGGGCATGATTTGCTCCAAATCGACGAAGTAACTTCAAATTGTTACGTTGGAATTATAGATGAAGGTGAGGAAGGTTTCAAACCTGGATGGGTTAGATTAAACTTTAATTATTTTATATCTGAAGAAGAATTCATCTTTCTATTAAATGCAATTGAATGGATCTCAGAGCATGGGTGGAAATTACTGAAAGAGTACCATTTCGAAATTGAATCTGGTTTGTGGCAGCATAATTCAGGGAGAAGTGAAGTAAAAGAACTTGGTGATCTTGATATGTCCGGTATTTCAAAAAATATAGATTGTCAAAAACCAACATCCATTTACACAGAATATATAGAGCTAGCCAATGGCATTGTCGACAAGGCTGTATCTGATTGGGACAATGTTCAAGGGCAGCAATTCACTTTCTCTCAGCACGAATTGGAATTAAAATGGTTCTCAATTTCAGATGATGTGAAAGTACATGCGTAAATCGATTGAACAAAAAAAATCTCTTACATTTGCGGCAAAAATTAGTCAAACAAAAATAAAATGGCAGGAAACAGAACTTTTACAATGCTGAAGCCTGACTCTATTGAGAGTGGGAATATTGGGAACATCCTTCAAATGATCTCTAATGCAGGATTTGAGATTAAAGCTATGAAACTAACGCAGCTTTCGGAGGACAGAGCAAAAAAATTCTACGAAGTACACAAAGAAAGACCTTTTTACGGCGAGCTTGTTGAATATATGACATCCGGTCCTATTATTGCAGCAATTCTTGAGAAAGATAACGCAGTTGAAGATTTTAGAACATTGATCGGAGCAACAGATCCCGCTGAAGCAGCAGATGGAACAATCCGTAAACTCTATGCCGAGTCGAAGGGAAGAAACGCAGTGCATGGATCTGATTCGGATGAAAATGCAGTAATCGAAGGAAACTTCCATTTTGAAGCAAGTGAACTGGTTTAATTGACATTCCAAAGAATTCCAAAAGGTCCTCCTCGCGAGGGCCTTTTTTTATGTGCAAATGATTACTTTTGAGGAAAGTCAAAAACAGCATGAATAATTACGTATCCACTGTAGAAGCTCGCTTTGTGAAATATGCGAAGATAGATACAACGGCTGATCCCGAATCAAATAGTTTCCCTTCCTCAGAAATACAAAAAGACCTTGGTAGAGAGTTGTTAAATGAACTCAAGTCCATGGGTGTGGAAGATGCTGAAATGGATAAGTGGGGCTATGTTTTTGGGACAATCCCAAACAATACAGGGAAAGAACTACCCACAATTTGTTTTTGCTCACACATGGATACCGCTCCAGATTGTAGCGGAACAAATGTGAAGCCTATCGTTCATAGAAACTACGATGGAAATCCCATCACATTGCCGGATGATACAACGCAAATTATCACAACTGATCAACATCCATATCTTAAACAGAAAATTGGAGATGATTTGATTACGGCAAGCGGCCTAACATTGCTCGGAGCTGATGATAAAGCAGGTATAGCAATAATAATGGATCTTGTTCATCACCTGGTTAATAATCCCGAAATACCACATCCAAGCATTCGCGTTTTGTTTACCCCTGATGAAGAAGTTGGTAGAGGAGTTGATAATTTGGATATGGATAAACTGAATGCTGATTTCGGTTACACACTAGATGGAGGTGTACAAGGTTCAATAGAGGATGAAAGTTTTTCGGCAGATGCTGTAACGGTAACTATCAATGGTATTAGTGCACACCCGGGATATGCGAAAGGAAAAATGGTGAATGCTATTAAGGTTGCTTCCGAATTTGTTGCAGCATTACCAAAAACTGAATGGTCTCCAGAAACAACTCAAGAAAGAGAGGGTTTTATACATCCTACAAAGATCGAGGGTGGAATGGAAAAAGCAGAAGTTTCATTCATTGTTCGTGATCATGAAACATCAAACCTTAAGGTATTTGAAGATCGACTAAAATCAATTCTGCTTGATACGTTAGCGGGATACCCTGAGTTGAAATATGAATTCATGGTAACAGAGCAATACAGGAATATGAAGGAAATAATCAAAGATGTTCCTTTCGTAACTGACTACGCGATTGAAGCAATGAGAAAGGCAGGTGTTACCCCGATGCCAATGATCATTCGAGGAGGGACGGATGGGTCAAGGCTTTCATTCATGGGACTGCCCTGTCCAAATATTTTTACAGGTGAAATGGCTATTCATAGTCGTCATGAGTATGTCAGTGTTCAAGACATGGAAAAAGCTGTAGCAACTCTTACAGAACTGGTTCAACTTTGGTCAAATCATAATTAATGGATCACAAGGCTATCATAAAGAGCATTAAGGAGAGAAACTTCGAAAGGATCTATTTTCTTCATGGAGAAGAACCCTTCTACATAGATTTGATAACCAATGCCATAATTGAATATGCACTAGAAGAAAATGAGAAAGATTTTAACCAGTCTATATTCTATGGAAAAGATTCTGATGTACAAGCCATAATTGCTGATGCCAAAGGATTCCCGATGATGGCTTCGCGTCGTGTTGTAATAATAAAAGAAGCCCAAGATCTTAAAAAGATCGAAGAACTTGAATCATATTTTAACAATGCATCAGACCAAACAGTGTTTGTTGTGAATTACAAATACAAGAAATTCGACTCACGTAAAAAGGTTTTTAAAGCTGCTTCCAAAAATGGAATCGTCTTTCAATCCGCTAAAATTCCCGAATACAAACTTCTTGATTGGATCAATATGTTTGTAAAGGAAAAGGGGTTCGCAATCAAACCAAAAGCAGCGATGCTTATTATGGAGTTCCTTGGTAATGACCTTAGCAAGATCTCTAAAGAATTAGAAAAGCTTGAAATCCTAATTGAGAAAGGGACAACAATCAATGAAGAGCATATTGAAGAAAATATTGGTATCTCGAAAGACTATAATTCATTTGAGCTTGTAAATGCCATCGGTATGCGTGACGTTTCAAAGGCAAATAAGATCGTAGATTATTTCAATCATAATCCAAAAGCCACACCACTAATAGTTGTAATCTCGAATCTTTTTAATCATTTCCAGAAACTAATGAAAATCCATTTTTTAGAAAACAAATCTAGAGAAGGGTTAGCCTCTGTTTTGCGTGTTCCACCCTTTGTTGTAGGAGAACTTCAAAAATCAGCCAGGATCTATAATCCAAAAAAGATTGCTGCGAATATTGCTATTTTACATGAGTACGATCTCAAGGCAAAAGGTATAGGAAATGCGTCTGCAAAAGATGGCGAATTACTCAAAGAAATGATTTATCGATTAATGCACTGATGCGTTTATTCTTCGATTCAAATATCAATATGAGTGGCACCCATTCAATGAGTGCAGAGGAATCAAAGCACATTATTCGTGTATTAAGAATGAATACTGGAGATACAATTGGGATTCTTGATGGTACTGGAAATCAATTCATATGTGAAATTACAGAAGCGAACCCCAAAGAATGTATTGTTTCAATTAAGGAAAAACAAGTTTTTCCAAAACCTAACCCTTCAATTCACATAGCAGTTGGACCAACGAAACAAATGGACAGACTGGAGTGGTTTCTGGAAAAGGCAACAGAAATAGGAATCACAGAAATCACCTTATTCACTTCCAATAATAGCGAGCGAATCAAATTGAACGAAGAAAGGTTGCAGAAAAAATTAATCTCTGCAATGAAGCAATCAAAACGTTATTATCTTCCGAAATTGAATGCACTTGTTTCTTTCGAGGAGTTATTAAAAAAACATCCTTTCGGTCTCATTGCTCACTGCTCCGAAGGCCAAAAGGAAGGAATTGTAAAATATAATAATGCTGTCAATGGACCAGTCCTGATTGGGCCAGAAGGCGATTTTTCTGAACAAGAAATTCAAATGGCTTTGGATCAAGGTTATAAAGCTATAACTTTAGGAGACAATAGGTTAAGAACTGAAACTGCTGCCCTTTACGCATGTATGCAGCTGAAATTTTTAAGTGAGTTATGATAAAGTGGTTCCCATTATTATTTATTTCATTAGTAAACACGATAGCGAATGCTCAGGGAGCCTATCAGTTGGCTGTACTTAAATATAATGGTGGTGGAGATTATTATGCCAACCCTACAGCACTGCCCAATCTCATCGAGTTTTGTAACGAAAACTTAAATACTTTAATTTCTGAAGAGACCCCGTACGTTGAAGTTGGGAGCTCAGACCTTTTTAATTATCCATTCATACACATGACTGGACATGGAAATGTTGTATTTAGCATGTCAGAAGCGGAGAATCTCAGAACGTATCTTCTCGGTGGAGGTTTTCTGCATATTGATGATAATTACGGGATGGATGAATTTATCAGACCTGAGCTAAAAAAAGTATTTCCTAACCATGAGCTGGTCGAATTACCTTTTGATCATGAGGTCTTCCATCAAAAATATGATTTCAATGGATTACCCAAAATTCATGAACACGATGGAGAGCGAGCACAAGCATTCGCAATCATTGATGATGGAAGAGTGATTTGTTTGTATACATTTGAAACGGATCTAAGCGATGGGTGGGAAAACAAAGAAGTGCATAATGACTCACAGTTGAAGCGTATGGAGGCATTAAAAATGGGGGCAAACATTTTGATCTACGCCTTTATGCATTAAAAAAACGGGAGGGTGACTACTTTCTCTGATTTAAAGTCTCTTCTATGATCCGCAACCGATACAATCAATGTGAGAATCCATAGGTTTAACCCCATTTAATTTCATTTTTAAATTATGGATTTCATCTTTTATGTCCATATCTTGGAACATATCCCCAGTGAGTTTTGCCTCTAGTGCCTTTATTTCTGCCTGTAATTGTTCTTTTTCCATAGTGCTTCCTAAATTAAATCTTTCTTCTCTTTACCTTAAAGTTAGCAGAACAATTGACCATTAAATGTTTGACAAAATTCAATTTTCAAAAAGTTATTCACTATGCACTCTTTGGAACAAAAATATAATCTATAAATTGCAACATGCACCAACTACTGCTATCCTTCTGTTTTATTCTGTTGACCATCTCTAGTTATGCAACTTGGACTAAAATGGCAGATATCCCAGGACCTGGTAGACACAGAGGTACTGGTATTGCTATAGGAAATAAAGGTTACATAGGATTAGGCCACTACAACGGAACAGGCAATAATATTATGTTGGATGATTGGTGGGAGTATGACCCAAGTAATAATACTTGGACACAAAAAGCCGATTTTCCGATGGTGAATTATGCACCATTAGCTTTTGGCATGTCAACAAAAGGATATATTGGTGGAGGTATTACAGGTGGTTCTTCATTTTACGAATTTGATCCAATGCTAAATACATGGACTCCCAGGGCGTCCCTGCCAAGTGCAATAACTGATTCTCAAGGATTTGTTATCGATGACAAGGCTTATTATTTTGATAATGGTCAAACTTATGAATACGACCCTTCTATCGATAACTGGACAACAAAAGGTCCTACACCATTTGGAATAGTAAGTTGGAATACCGCATTTGTTATTGGAGACAAAGGCTACATTCAAGATTTCACTTCCTCTGGCGTCATATTTTATGAATATAAACCACTGACGGATTCTTGGCTGCTTCGAGCAAATTTTCCTGGCTCAACTCCATCCGCAACAGTTGGTTTTAGTCAGAATGGCAAAGGCTATATTGTCTCTGGATTTGGTGGTGGGCTATCCAATGTTTCGAGTGAGTTCTGGATGTACAATCCAAACACCAATTCGTGGATACAAATGGAAGATTTTCCTGGTACCTCAAGAAGATTTGCTTCGGGATTTAGTATTGGAGACAAAGCTTACTTCGGAATTGGAACAAATGGTACTAATTTTAGTGATTTTTGGTGTTTTGATCTACTCGCAAATTCAAAAGAAATGGGATTCATAGAATTCAATTGTTATCCAAATCCAACATCAAAGGATATGAATATTAGCTGGGAAATAATTGGGAGTATTGAATTGAAAATTACAGCAGCGACGGGTGTCGTAATGAAAAGTGAAAAAGTGCATCAAAACAATCTCAAAATAGACTGTTCACTCTGGCCCAAAGGAAATTATATAGTGAAACTAACGAGTGAGAAAGGTGAAATTTTTACGAAGACACTAGTAGTCCAATAATCGTGCATCCTTTTTGACTGATATAACGTCATTGAGATATTAAATGTTTATATTGTAAATGTTAAGCTAACATTAACTTGATGACCAAAAAACTACTACTCTCAATTACGATCTTAGGATCCCCCATAATTTCTTTTTCACAGTATTGCTTATCAGGAGGGCCATCAAGTACTATTGATTCTAATGTTGAGTCAGTTGTTCTCAATGGTACTTCAGGCTCTATTAATTATACAGGGTGTCCTGGGGTCGCTGGTGTAGAAGAAGTTTTAACACAGAGTGCTACACTCAATGCCGGGGTAAATTATACAATCAGTATTCAATTTGGCACTTGTGGAGGAAACTTTTCAGGAGTTGGAGAGGCCTGGATAGATTATAATCATGACAACATTTTCGACCCTTCTGAATCTTTAGGAACTTGGCAAGGGACACCTCCGACTTCAATAAGTAATTTTATTTTTATTGTACCCCTCGGGGCTACTAATGGTTCTACGCGATTACGTGTAATGCAGAGAGAAAACGGCACCCTGCCTCTCGATCCGTGCGGAGGGTTCGCATGGGGATCTGTAACTGACTTCTCTATAGTTATTCAGGGTGGTACAGGAACGGGAGGTGGAGGAGGTCAGAGTTACTGTTCAGGTGGCCCATCGTCTACGGCAGATTCCAACGTTGAGTCTGTGGCATTAGCAGGAAATTCAACGAGTATTAACTTTAATGGATGTCCCGGAGTTTTGGGTGTACAAAACGTTAGTCAATCCGCTGACCTTGGCACAGGAATGAACTATACTCTCGATGTTCAATTTGGAACTTGCGGAGGAAATTATCCAGGCGTTGGAGAGGCATGGATCGATTTCAACGGAAATGGCGTTTACGAAGCTTCTGAATCAGTTGGTACTTGGCAAGGAACTCCGCCAGTAGCATTAAGTCAGTTTAATTTTACTGTTCCCATGTCTGCGGTTCAAGGAAGCACTAAAATGAGAGTTGCTCAGGCAGAAAATGCTTCACTACCAATGGACCCTTGTGCGATCTTTACATGGGGGTCTATGATGGATTTTAATATTAATATTCTCGAGGGAGTCGACTGCTCAGGGTATGAGGGCGATACACAAGATGATGCAATTAGTGTTTCAACTCTCCCCTACACGGATAATCACAGCAATTCAGTTTGCTATACAAATCAACACCCAATCTATAGTTCTTCTGATGTTTATT
>JALRKF010000019.1 GCA_023254905.1 Crocinitomicaceae bacterium
TACCATCGTCCCATGTGTAGATCACTCCGCCTGTTCCAGTCAATACCGTCGAAGATCCATCACAGATAGTAACATCAGAACCAGCATCGATAGGAGCATTTCCTGATACTGTAACAGTTGCAATATCGGTATTCACACAACCGTTAGCATCGGTACCAGTAATTGTATACGTGATATCACCAGCAGGTGTACTCGTTACTGTCTCACCAACAGTTGATGTAAGATATGTACCCGGCGACCATTGATAGGTTATTGCACCTGAGGCAATAAGATCAACTGAACCACCCACACAAACAGTGACATCCTGAACAACGACGTTTGGTAGGGGATTTACTGTAATCGTCTCAACAGCAATACATCCATTCAAATCTGTATAAGATATATCAACTATTCCAGCAGTAACACCAGAAACATTTACTGTACTCGAACCAGTATTCGTCAGAGATACATCACCAAGGATATTCGAGTTCGTCCATGCAGGAGCAGCTCCTGGTCCAGGGCTTCCATCTAATAAAATAACATCTCCAACACACACTTCCAGCGATGTTTGCGGAGTAATTGTTGGTTGTGCATAGAAGGTTCCCGAGACTGTTTCTGGACATCCGCTATCATCTACAATATCAAAGGACCAATTGTCACCAAATGCTAAGCCCGTTATCTCTATTGTACCTCCATCTCCTGCTGTAGAATTCACAAATGATGCATTTGCTGGTGTTAAATTTGATGCCGTGAAATCCGATCCATCAAAGGATGGAACACCACCAGTAACGGTGACTGTAGCAGACGTTGCAGCACAATCCTGTGTGAAGGTTGTTGTTATCTCAGGTAAAAATGTAACTTGAAAAACCTCGCCTAAATCATAACATAAATCTCCTCCATTGATTGAAACCGCATAGATTGCATCCACCATGCTGTACATCGTGATGGGGACAAAATAATATGTCGAGTTATCTCCTAAATCATTTAATATGTTCCATGCTCCACTGGCAGTTGAAGAAACGCCTAAAAGGCAAGGATCATTATTAATATCATCCGGAGTACTTAGAGTTGGTGGGCAACTGTATACTAATAACCAAGTCCCTGGGTCATAAGTAATTGTTGTAAATGTAGCAGAAAGATCTTGCGGATATGTTAAATCTCCGTTTGAGCTGATCGTCAAGTCATCACCAAAGCACAAAGTATAAGGTCCTGTTGAAGTTGTACTGCCTCCTGGTGTATCTGTCCATGTACCCGCATCTGCGGTGCAAGTGCAGGGATTCGGATAATCGAATGCAGCCGAGCTAATAGAACAAGCTAAGTCATCGGTGAAATATGCTGTTACTGTACATCCCGTTGTTGTTCCGTCGGAATCAATTCCAGTTAATGCATAGTTTGTAGGACTCGTGAATGGTGCATTGAATACTTGCTGATTTCCATTACAATCTTCAACGATCAGCTGACCTGTCGAAGGCGGATCTTGAAATTCAACGAAACCAGTTATTTGAAAAGAATTATCTGTAGGATCGCATGCTGAAATATCAGTCTGCAGGAAGGTCATGAAACATAAACAAGATGGAGCGGTATAAGCCAATGGCCCATTGGAACAAGCATTATCATCCGTAAAGTAAACGGTTAAATCACATGGAAGCCCATCTGCTACAAGTCCAGTTAAAGAGTAATTAACAGTACCATTATTCGGAAATGGTGCACTATCAATTGTATAGATATTTCCATTGCAATCCTCTATTACTAGATCTCCAGTTGAGGGTTCATCACTAAAATCAACAGATCCTGATATGTCATACGTACCGCCAACGCAGGCACCTATATTGGCCTCAAAAAAATCAATATTACATGGTGTGACAATCGAACAATCAGTTGACCCCGATCCTCCCGTTTGCTGGAGGGTTATATCTTGAGTTTGATTTGAGTAGTTTGTGATTAACATTACATATACTTCACCGACTTGCCCATTTGGTATGGATGGAGTCTCATTGTTTGTTGCAGAAAAACTGCAATCAACAACATTGTTCGGGCCCACGCCGTAACCACCACAATCGTTCTCAGCAGATATTAGATCAGGATAAGGACCATAAATAATGAAATCAATATCTGTTGGTGCACTAAGCGACATATCAATTGCCCCGTTTGTGGCAATCTCAAAATAATACCAAGAAGGATTTGGTTGAGTGATGAGACAATCATAATTGTTACCAGGGTCCACAACGTTTGCGTTCACGCCGTTCGTATTGGCTGTAAAAAGTAATCCTACATCAGTACAAATGGGTGCGAGCGTAGAACAATCAGTACCTCCTGTTTGAGTACCCCCGGTAGGCGGCGGAGTACCTGAACAATCTCCTACAAGTGAACCTACTATCCCTGCACTAGGCGACGGTCCCCAAGAGCCAACTTGACCTCCAGGATTGCTTATTTGAAAAGTAACCTCGCTATCCCAAGTACCAGGATTCCATTGAACCTCGACATTATCGCCATCGCAAACTGTAAAACTTAAAGAGTTATTGGTTCCGTTACCAAGAGGGAAATCCTCTACCTGGAAACTAGTGAATAGAACACCATTAATGTAAATATTCGCAAAACCACCATTCCAGCCATCTCCAAAAGAATCCTGTCCATCAATTGTGTAGGTACAACACTGAGAGAAAGCACTGATCGAGAATCCAACTGCTGCTAAAAAGCTTAATAATAATTTCTTCATCAGTACTATTATTTCTTATTAAGGTGTTTTTGACGCTCCGCATTGAGATAGGTCAACCGATCATTCATTTTATTGTACCAATCCTCCTTCTTTGCTATCGCGTCCTCTGTTGGATTATTTCGTACATAGTCCATTTTCTTCACAATTGACTCTATCTCTGTATTGATATCATCTATCGTTCTCGTTCTTGGTGCAGAATTGTTCTGTACTTTCTTACGATGTTCTCCAGAATTGACTTTCATTGGATAATGGGATTGCTCCTCTTTTTTGTCAATAGGTGCTAATTCCATTACGCTGGAGGTATTTTTTACCTCAGCTTTTGGTTTTATTGAATTTTTCAGCGATTTCGCATGTATGTTTCGTTCTGGTTCCTGAGAAAATAATGCACCCACAACGGAAAAGGTGAGTACAAACGTAGTAAGCAATTTCATGTAATAAATAGTTTAGTTGTTTGGTGAACGCATCACCGGACAAATGGTTGCTTCAAAGCCCACCAAAAATAAACTATTTTTTGAAAGAATTTCTCCGAAACTACAGATTTCTGTGATTAGGATAACCAATCTACATTTTTACGAAGCATACTTATTGTAAATTGCTCCTTACTATCTTGTTTTTCTTTCCTCTGGTAACTCCAATTGGCTCTCGGAGGAAGACTCATTAATATAGATTCAGTTCTTCCGCCGGAAACTAACCCAAATTTAGTACCTCTATCGTTAACAAGATTAAACTCAACATATCTTCCCCGCCGATTCAACATCCAATCGATATGTTCCTTTTCTATGATAAGATCTTTTCCACATGAAACTTGGTATTCATAAAGCTCAGGAAATACTCCACCAAGATCCAAACATAATGACAGAATATTCGCTTTAGTTAGATTTTTACCCTCTTTTAAATGATCAAAAAAGATCCCTCCTACTCCTCTTGTCTCACCTCTGTGTGGAATAAAGAAATACTCATCTGCCCACTTTTTAAAATCCGAATAAAAAGCCTCATCGTATTTATCACATACACTTTTGAGTTGTCTATGAAATTCCTTGGCCTGCTGCATAACCACATAATGTGGTGTAAGATCTATCCCTCCACCAAACCAATACTTCCCATCAGATAATTCGAAGTATCTGACATTCATATGAATTATAGGAATATGAGGACTGTTTGCATGCAGCACAATGGATACTCCTGTAGCAAGAAACTCATCTGCTGTAATCTCGGTATTAATCTTCATTAGATCGGTAACCTCCCCATGAACATGCGAAAAATTGACACCTCCTTTCTCTATTATCAAGCCATTCTCAATAATTCGGGTACGACCTCCCCCACCTTCGGTTCTATCCCAGTTGTCTTCAAGAAATTTTTGTTTTCCATCTATATCTTCCAACCGAGTACAAATACGATCTTGCAAGGACATGAAAGCCGCTATAATTTCTTTACTATCGGGCAATGACTTCTTTTTTTATCAATTCGAAATTTTCTTGTTCCACAATGAAAACAGACCTATTTTCAAATCCATCACCGTCATCAATTTGTTCTATCATAAACTGATTCATCAGAGATTTAGGTGCACTTTCAAGCCCAAAAAGATAAAAAGAAAAGAAGGTAGTAATATCGTAAGCCTGAATTGAAAATTTGGAAAGATCCGTATTAAAACGGGACCTAAAATTTCTATTCATCTCTATCAAATCATTGGAGTAATAATCAAGATAATTAGGTCCAGGATAATGGAAGTTGTACTTGTTTTTATAAACGTTATTAATTTCTTCAAATTTAACCCAATCCTTTGTCCCAAAGATTGTTACCTCATCCTCTTTTGATAAAATCGCAGCTGAATTTAATCGTGACATAAACTTGATGACCTTCAGCTTGTCTTCGGTTGGATAAACGAACGCCACTCTTTTACCTTTCTTGACGAAATCTTTAAAGTTAACTTCATCTGCGTCTGAGATAGATGGGCTTTGCCCATTTACAGCTAAATCCAAATAGGCAGTTTTGAAAGTCTCTGCAATGAGCGCACCATCGCTGTCTGAAGGGCGAATCAATACTACTCGATCGTAATTACTCGCTACTAAATTTTTAGCAAGGCCATTAAACAATGTAACATCAGATGGAACGGAGGCATAAATATTTGTATTGTTCCGAAGTAATTTTTTATCTACATTGATTGGACATACCATTTTTGTACCCGTTCGTTTTGAAAAATCTGCCACGATAGGTATTGTTTTACCGTACAACGGCCCAATAATGAGATCAATATCCTTGAACTCCGGTTTTTCTAAAATATTTTTTACCTGTTCTGTATCATTCTTGGTATCGTAAACGTGCAGCTTAGCGTTCAAATTGAGTTTCTTCAAACTATCTACTGCAACCAACATACCCATGTAAAATTGTACGGAAATATCTGATATGTATTTGGTATAACCTTGACCATGCTCAATAAAAAATGGCAACATTAATGCAACATTATATTCTGATTTGCTTGGAATTGATGACACTGATTCAATAGCATCTTCGATAAAGGGGTCAACACTTTTCTTATCAATTTCACCTTCATTCTCCTTCTTAATTGGGATGATTAATTTCTGACCTTCACTAATTACTGAATTTGATAAATTATTGGTCCGCATTAATTCATCGGTAGATACCATAAATCTATTAGCAATACTGTATAGAGTTTCATGCGATAAAACAGTGTGTACTACAGAGGTGTCGCTAAATGATCTCTGCTTTACTTCTACATCTGCTTTCGTGGAATCTTCCTTCACAAACGGGTTCAATGATTCCTTTGGCGCATCGTTTAGATTATGTTTATCTGGATCGATAGCTGCACGTACCTTTTGCTCCGAAGGCACTTTGATTACCTGATCTTTCTGTAATCCGGCCGTTTCAAGAATAGGATTTAACTCTTTCAACTTTTTCACCGAGGTATTGAACTTCCTAGAGATTCCGTAAAGCGTCTCTTTGTCTTTTACAGTGTAATCGATTATATTTTCTTGTTTACCCTTTGGAATAAGAATCTTTTGTCCTTCACTCAAGCTTTCCGTTAAACCTGGATTTGCAACTTTGATCTCTTCAATAGAAATATCGTACATTCTTTGAATTCCATAAAGAGTGTTACCCGGAGTAACGGTGTGCTCATAATAAGTAAAGCCTTCAATTTCTTTTGTAGGAGAAATTCCTGGTTGTCCAAAGCTAAAAGTGCTTACCAGAAGATAGATCAGAATGAGATTCGTGCGCATCAATTCAAATTTACGCAATTGGATTAACAATTGGCATGCCACTTATTCCCACTCGATAGTTGCAGGTGGTTTAGAGCTAATATCATAGGTAACTCTGTTTATACCCTTCACTTGATTTATGATCTTATTTGAAACCATCGCTAAGAACTCATACGGTAAATGACACCAATCCGCCGTCATCCCATCGGTTGACGTTACTGCTCTAAGCGCTACTGCGTTTTCATAAGTCCTCTCATCTCCCATCACTCCAACAGACTGGATCGGTAAGAAAATCGCTCCTGCCTGCCAAACATCATCATAGAGCCCCTCTGCTTTCAAGGATGAGATAAAAATATGATCAACTTCTTGCAGTATTCTGACCTTTTCAGCTGTAACATCTCCCAAAATTCTGATACCAAGTCCTGGACCTGGAAAAGGATGGCGACCAAGAATAGCTTCGTCGATATCCAATGATCTACCTATTCTTCTGACCTCATCTTTAAAGAGTAGTTTTAAAGGTTCGACTACTTTCAGTTTCATGTAATCTGGTAATCCACCAACATTGTGATGAGATTTAATCGTAGCACTAGGCCCTCCAGAAACAGAAACAGATTCGATTACATCAGGGTATATTGTTCCCTGACCTAACCACTTGGCATCTTCAATTGATTTAGATTCGTAGTCAAAAACATCTATGAATACTTTTCCAATCGCTTTGCGCTTTGCCTCCGGATCGGTTACACCGCTCAGAGCCTCATAGAATTTTTCGCTCGCGTCTACACCTTTAACATTGAGTCCCATCCCTTGATACGACTCCAGCACCTGCTCAAATTCATTTTTCCGAAGTAAACCGTTATCTACAAAAATGCAATACAAGTTATC
>JALRKF010000037.1 GCA_023254905.1 Crocinitomicaceae bacterium
AGATGCGCGAACATTTCGGGCAGAGATGGAAAACAAACACGCAACAAATTCATTAAATGAGATACTTAAAAAGTATTAGTCAAAGGGAAATAGGATTACTTCTTTTACTTTTTTACTTTATTCAGTTGTTTATTCCATGGCACGACCTTGCGTTAGTCCAATGGCAGAATCAAAGAATGGTAAAAATAATAACAGGCTGTACCCTGCTGTTTGTTGTTATGTCTCCATGGCTATTGACATTTTCAAGAGTTGTATTGGAGATTGGAGGGAGTCAATGGCAAAGACTTACAAAATGGCACAGATGGATTGGAACAATTTCTCCAATAGTTTATTTTTTTCATTCAATTGAGCCAGGCTATGGGTTGCTATTACTTCTGACTTCTATTTTTTTTATCAATCATTTTCTTGCTAGCCTAAATAATGAAGCCCCTTATTGGATAAGGATCTTTCCAGTTTGGATTTTAATTCATGTTTCATTGTCGATCCTAATTATGGTTTTGTCTTGTTACCACATATATTTAATCGCCGCCTATTAAGGCAGCCAATAAACCACTAGGATATATACCTTTTTAGAGAGAAGGGTTGAATTTAGACACTATCAAATAATCGATAGCTGAGAAATTATTGCACGAAAACGGTCTCTTCTGAGGTAGTTTCTTGTTCGACTTTTATGATCCCAATACCATCTTGCTGACCTTTGATTGCCTTGATGTTGAAAATACCAACACCGGCCTGCCCCAGCTGATATACATCATTAAAGTTGAAAGTTGCATCTCCATTATTATCGGAATAAGCTACACGTCGAATACTTGTGTCTACTTGACCTTGTGTGCCAATTGTTGACTCAGCAGTAATTTCAACCTCAGCATTAACTACAACATCATTAGTTATATCACGAACATGAATAATTGCAATAGTATCCTGTTTTTTTCGACAGCCGAACCCTACGAACAAGATTAAAAAAAGTAGAGCTCCAAATCTCAAGATGTTTTTCTCTTTCATATTATATATTGTTAGTTCGGCAAGTATACGGTCTCTACCGCGGTGGTATGAACGCGGCTTCTGATGTAGCCTTGAGCCGTTTTAGCATCTTTTTTAACCACAATATCAAAATAACCCGTGGTTTCGTCAGGCCCCGTTGCCGTATAAAACTCATCCATGTTAAAACTTGAATAACCAGAAGCATTTGTAACAACAGTATCAACATAAGAACTCGTTGGCGGATTAGACTGCTGATCCCCAATTATGACAACCTTTGCACCTGTTACTAGCGCATTACTTGCGTCTCTTACAAACACCTTAATAACAGACGGATTATCGTTTTTACAAGCTGTAAGCACGAAGATCAACACTAGTCCAAATAAGGCTCCTATTTTACTTATATTCTTCATTTTACCAGGCTTCAAAAGCACCCAAATATAAGTTTAATTTTTGGTCAATAAAAATACATTTTCTCAGTTAATTCGTAATTTCGTACGAGATTTAACCGAAATGGTTATGAAGGGTTAACAATTTTCATGTATGTTTTGTTACACCCGTCTGAATATTATAACGTAAAAGAAGCCGATCAGTTGGCTTACAACAGATGAAACAGCGGATAGAAGAAGTACTTGAAGAGATCAAGGAGTTTGAAATTTCGGGCTTGGAAAAAGCGGAAGAGTTTCGAATCAAATATCTTAGTTCGAAGGGACTGATCAAACAACTGTTCACACAACTACGTGATGTTCCCAATGAGCAGAAGCGTGAGGTTGGACAGCTTTTGAACGGTCTACGTGAGCAGGCTCAAACCAAATACGATACAGAAAAGGGTAATGCTGAGTTTTCTGAAGACGCCGATGGCGGGATGGATCTTTCACGTCCTGGTGATAAGATCGCAGTCGGATCTAGACACCCATTATCATTGGTAAGGGCAGAGATCATAGAGATCTTTAACCGCATTGGGTTCACTGTTTCTGAAGGACCTGAGATCGAAGATGACTGGCACAACTTCTCAGCATTGAACTTTCCACCGGAGCATCCAGCAAGAGATATGCAGGACACGTTCTTCATTCAAAAAGGAGGAGAAGGACAGGAAGAGTTGGCGCTTAGAACGCACACGAGTTCTGTACAGGTGAGAGTAATGGAAAATTCACAGCCACCAATTAGAACAATTTCTCCAGGAAGAGTATATCGAAATGAAGCTATTTCTGCGAGAGCGCATTGTTTCTTCCATCAGGTTGAAGGTCTGTATATTGATAAAGGAGTTTCTTTTGCAGACTTGAAACAGACATTGCTTCACTTCGCAAAAGAAATGTTCGGTGAAAAGGCACAGATCAGATTGCGCCCATCTTACTTCCCATTTACAGAGCCAAGTGCCGAGGTAGACGTCTCTTGTACGATTTGTAACTCTAAAGGATGTAACGTTTGTAAGTATACTGGGTGGTTAGAAATTCTTGGATGCGGGATGGTTGACCCGAATGTTCTAGAAGCAAGTAACATCGATAGTCAAGAATATTCTGGGTTTGCATTTGGAATGGGCGTGGAGAGAATTGCTCAACTAAAGTTCAAGGTAAATGATTTACGTTTGTATTCCGAAAATGATGT
The DNA here is from genome assembly GCA_023254905.1 of Crocinitomicaceae bacterium. Taxonomy (GTDB): domain Bacteria; phylum Bacteroidota; class Bacteroidia; order Flavobacteriales_D; family Crocinitomicaceae; genus UBA4466. Next base: position 2,584 of record JALRKF010000037.1, read on the forward strand.
TCGTTTTTTAAATCAGTTCAAAAGTGGAATTTAGATAATGGGTTTTTACAATAGTACAGAAAAAAATAAAAAGCTTAATTGGACGGATTTGACTTCAATTAGCCAGTTCTCGGAACTTACTCAGAGCGGAAAGAAAATTCTCATTTTCAAGCACAGCACACGTTGTATTATATCCAAGATGGCTTTAAATCAGCTGGAAGAAACATGGAGCGGACCACAAGAGAATATATACTTTCTTGATATTTTAAACCACAGAGATATTTCGAATCGTATAGCAGAAGAGTTAAAGATCATTCACCAGTCGCCACAAGCTATTGTTTTTCAAAGGGTTGAGGTTTTATATCATGATTCTCACGCCAACATTTCGACCAGTGCCATCGAAAAGAATTTAAAATGAAAAGAATTTTCATAATTAGTCTTATTCTTCTGGTTGGAGCTATTCTTTTAATTTTTCCGTTGATTAGAGATGAAAAAGGGTCTATTGAAGAAGACAAAAGGGAACCAGCAGTATTTTTGTTTAATGGTCCCCTGGCTGTAATAGGAGAGGAAGAAGTAACGATAGGTATTTCAGTAAATAGCAATGAGATAGATAGACTTCAGCTTATTTACAACGATTCTGTTTTGAATTCTTGGTTGAATCCAAGAGGAGAACTTTCTTTTACCTATGCACTAGGTAAACATGGTATTGGCGCAAAATACTTGTCTTTACGTTCTACATTGAACAGTGGAAAAACAGTTGTTGAAAGCCGAATCACACGCGTACTTTCTGATATCACTCCCGAACGAAAGAAAGTAAGAATCCTAGCAACAGTACCGCATAATGATTCTAACTATACACAAGGATTGGAATTCTATAATGGAGTGCTTTACGAAGGAACAGGTGATGAAGGAAATAAAGGGAGTACTCGACTTGGTAAAGTTGACCTGAAAACGGGAATGTACGGACAGAAGGTTGGTTTAAGCAGACCTTATTTTGGAGAAGGAATAACAATCATGAATGGGGTCGTTTATCAATTAACTTGGAGGAATGCAAAGTGTTTCGTTTATGATTCGGAGGAGTTGCAGATACAATCGGAATTTAATTACAATGGAGAAGGTTGGGGCTTGTGCAATGATGGAACACATCTTATTATGTCTGACGGCACTGAACGTATAACGTTTCGGGATCCAAAAACATTTCAGATTCTCAGAACAATAGAGGTTTATAATAATACGATGCCAATTACTAATCTCAATGAATTGGAGTACATAAATGGAAAGATATACGCAAACATCTATTTATCTGACGGTGTCGTAGCAATTGACCCGCAAACAGGAAAGGTATTGGAGGAAATTGATGCTAGTGAATTAACGAGACTTGTTTTACCGCAACTTGAAGCAGGAGAAGTTTTAAATGGTATAGCATACAACGAAACAAACAATAGTATTTACATGACAGGTAAAAACTGGCCAAGCATGTTTCAAGTAGAATTTGTAAAAACGTATTAATTCTCAATAGAATTGAAAGGATCGAACGAAGTGAGATTTTGAACTTCTTTAACAGTATACTCCTCTACCCTTAAAACTCTTCCCGGATACTTTTCTACCATTGCTAGATCGTGTGTAGCCATGATGATTGCAGCGCCCTCCTCTTTTGCCACGGCTAGAAGTAATCGCATGATTTCTTCTGAGGTTTCTGGATCAAGATTTCCTGTTGGCTCATCTGCAAGGATCAACTTCGGTTTATTCAATAGTGAACGAGCTATTGAAACGCGTTGTTGCTCCCCCCCAGACAATGCAAATGGCATTGCATCCATTTTTGTTTCAATACCAACAAGTTGTAAGACTTCTTTTGCACGTTGACGCATGAGATTTTTATCTTTCCAACCTGATGCTCCCATCACGAACATGAGGTTTTTCAAAACACTTCTATCTGTCAGTAATTGAAAATCCTGAAATACAATTCCAAGTGTTCTACGAAGCTTAGGAATATCTTTACGCTTAATTGCAGTTAGGTCAAATTCACCAATGTGACCTTTCCCATCACTTAGAAATAATTCTCCGTAAAGCAATTTTAAGAAGGAACTTTTTCCACTTCCAGTTTTGCCTATTAGATACACGAATTCATTTTCCTCTATTTGAATATTCACGTTTTTCAATACAACTGTATCAAGCTGTCTGATTTCACCATTCGATATTTCAATAACTTTATCCAAAAGCACCAATTTGTAGTAAAGATCGAGAAACTATCATAAAATTTTGGTCTGTAAATTGATATAATCTTAACAAAAACGCGTTTAAAACTTTTACAACTCCACCCCATTCTCACGCAACAAGAAATATACTTTTATCTCGGTGAAAAGCGCAAAGATGAATAGAATTTGTATAATACTGTTATTGTTGGTCTCAACGATTGCTGTCGGACAAACATCCGAGAAATACAACAGTGAGTACGCCGAATTCTATAAGGCGGAAGATCTGTACGAAAAGGAGCAATATGGTTCTGCGAAGAAAGAATTCAGAGAATTTATTGATGAGTTGGGAGAGCTAAATAACCCCATGCAGATAGAGGCTAGATATTACGAGGCGATGTCTGCCTTGATGCTGTACAACAACGATGCACTCAAACTGCTTCAAGACTTCATCACGGACTATCCGGAAACGATCTACAAAAACCAAATTTACTTTGAGCTCGGTAGATTCTACTACAGAAAGAAGAAGTATGATGACGCACTTGTTTGGTTTAATAAACTAACCATTCAGGACATTGAGAAGGAAGATAGAGATGAGTTTTATTTCAAGATTGGATACTCGTACTTCAAGGAAGATAGGCTTACAGAAGCGCGCAATACTTTCCATGAGATCAAGGACGGAGATTCGCAGTATGCTTCACCGGCGTTGTATTACTACAGCCACATAGCTTATCAAAACAAGGAGTATCAGCTAGCGTTGGATGGGTTTTTAAAACTTCAGGATGACCCGAACTTTGGTAAAGTGGTACCGTATTATATCGCACAGATTTATCACCTCCAAGGTAATTATGAGGCAGTAACGGAGTTTGCTCCTAAGGTCACAGACAAAGGAGGAGTGGTGAATAAAAAGGACATCAACCACTTGATTGGCGATGCTTATTACAGGGTAGGAAAGTACGACGAGGCAATTCCTTATTTACAGGATTATTTTAATAGCGCACAAACAACCCGCGACGAAGATTATCAACTAGGGTTCTCATACTATAAGTCGGGTCAGTGTGAAAAGGCAATTCGCATGCTAGACCGGGTGAAAAAGGTAAAGGACAGCCTAGGCCAAGTTGCTTATTATCATATAGGTGAATGTTTGTTAAAGCTCGGAAATAAAGTTTCTGCACGATCAGCATTCGAGGGTGCGGCATTCATCGAAATGGATAAGAAAATTCAGGAAGATGCGCTTTACAACTATGCGATTTTGTCTTATCAGCTAGACATTAACCCATACAGTGAGGCGGTTGAGGCATTTGAACTTTACCTGAGAAATTATCCGAATTCATCACGTAAGAATGATGTTTACCAGTATTTGGTGAATGTGTACATAAGCACGAACAACCACGCCAAGGCATTAGCATCAATGGATAAGATTGCGAATAAGGATAACAAGCTGAAAACAGCTTATCAGCTCGTAGCATTTAATCAAGGAGTTTCGCGCTTCGAGGCTTCGAACTTTAACGGTGCTATCAGCTCTTTCAAATTAGTGGAGAGATATCCTGTTGATCCAATGATCTCTGCAAGAGCAACATATTGGACGGCGGATGCTTATTACAGAATGAACAAGTTTGATGATGCGATTTCGCACTACAAGAAGTTCACATCACTTCCGAACAACTTGTTGCCGAACCTGCATGATGAAGCGTACTATAACATTGGTTATGCTTACCTGAATAAAAAGGACAGAGCAAAAACGATCGAGTACTTCAGACTGTTTACGCAGGCCGATCCAAAGTATAAGAAGAAAAAGGGCGATGCGTTCATGCGTGTTGGTGACGCATACTTTACGGCTTCAGCTCAGGAGTACCCAGACAGAAATGAGCAGGCGATCCAGTTCTATCAAAAAGCATTTGATGAGCACGGAGGGTTTGATGACCAGGCGTTGTATTATATGGGATTGACACATGGTTACAATGGAGAGCCGTCACAAAAGATCAAGAAATTATTGGACATCCTTAATAATTATACAGATTCGAAATATGTGCAGGCAGCTACATTCGAAGTTGCAAACACATACAACTCGATGGGTAATCTGGATCGTGCATTGAATTATTACAAAAAGATCGTATTTGACTATCCGAACTCTGATAAGGTAATCGACTCAAAGATCAGCATCGCAGATATTTATTTTAAGCAAGGTAATGCTGATAAGGCTGAAAAAGAATACCGCGCAATTTTGGAACAGCACGGTTCAGACCAGGCAGTTTGTGCGAAGGTAACAAGAGCACTACAGGATCTATTCATCGCCGTGGACAGACCGGACAAAGTAGAAAGTCTTGTTCAGGAATACGCTTGTGCTGATATTTCGGCTGAGGAAAGAGAGAACATTTATTATCTGCCGGCAATGACGGTATATACAGATAGTACAATGTCTGAAACATCTCGTTACACGAAAGCGATTCCGAAATTCGCGACTTACCTTGAGAAGTTCCCGAATGGCAGATATTCAATTGAGGTTAAGAACTACCTGGCGAATTGTTACTACAACACTGGTAACGAACCGAAAGCTGTGGAGTTCTATAGAGAGACGTTGGAAGGACCAACAACAGGGTTCACGGTATTGGCTGCATCACGCGTTTCTCACTATCTCTATAATGAGGGTCGTTTCGAAGAGGTACTTATTTACTATGAACGTATGGAGCAGGTTAGCTCTGATCCGGAGACCATCTTTACGGCGCAGCTCGGATTGATGCGAAGTCATTATCAGGTGGAGAATTACATGAACGCCGCACAGTATGCGGACAAGGTGCTTGAAAACAATCAGCTAAGCAACGAACTGACGCATGAAGCATACTTCGCGAAAGGATTCTCTTACTATAAGTTGGGCATGTACAACCAGGCATACGAAGCGCTGAACTGGGTTAGAGAAAACACAACAAAACCGGTAGGCTCGGAAGCACACTTTGCAATAGCGGAAAGCTTCTACAAGCGTCAGGACTATACACGTGCGGATGAAGAAATAACAAACTTACTGAAGCGTAAACCAGCTTATAACTTCTGGATCGCGAAAGGTCTGATTTTGAGATCTCGGGTTCAAATTGCACAGGTAGATCTGTTTGCAGCAGAGGAAAACTTGAGATCAGTGAGAGATCATTATCCTAATACGGATGATGGCGTTATGGATGAAGCGAATGAGCTATGGGCGGAGCTTATGCAATTGAAAGATGCTCAAAAGGACATTCAGGAAGAAGAGGAGACAGAAATAGAAATTAATCAAGGTACAGATGGACAAAATTAGAATCATATTATTGCTGATTTGCTCTCCATTTGCCTTGATGGCTGGAGGGTCTGAAGGAGGTTCCGGAGAAACAGGAATTGAACCATTCATTTTCACGAACTTAGCCCTCGCACCCAATAGAAAGTAAAAACCCAGCATTGAAGGTGAGTAAAACAAGAGCAATTAAAGTCTTAAGGATTATGTTCGTGCCAGTGTTGGATTCGGTTTTTAAATGCACTTACA
>JALRKF010000124.1 GCA_023254905.1 Crocinitomicaceae bacterium
ATAGTCAGGAACGATGTAATCCAATAGTCTTTGGTAGTGTGTGATCACAATAGAAGCATTTTTATCGCTTTTTAGTGTATTTACTCCGTTCGCAACGATTCTCAATGCATCAATATCCAAACCAGAGTCTGTCTCATCCAGAATGGATAGTTTTGGATCAAGCATTGCCATTTGGAAGATCTCGTTTCTTTTCTTTTCACCACCGGAGAACCCTTCATTTACAGAACGAGAAGCAAGCTTGGCATCTAGTTCTACCAATTTTGATTTTTCGCGCACAAGAGACATGAAATCCTTCGCGGATAGCGGCTCTAATTCTTTGTGCTCTCTAATCTCATTGATTGCTGTTCTTAGGAAGTTAATATTCGACACTCCAGGAATTTCAACAGGGTACTGAAAAGCAAGGAAAAGTCCTTCTCTCGCTCTTTCTTCTGTGTCCATTTCTAACAGATCTTCTCCATCGAAATCAACGCTACCCTCCGTAACTTCGAATTCTTCTCTTCCGGCAAGAACTGATGCTAGAGTACTTTTACCGGCACCGTTCGGTCCCATGATCGCGTGTACTTCACCAGCTTTCACTTCAAGGCTCAATCCTTTAAGAATCTTTTTACCTTCAACTTCTGCATGCAGATTATTGATCTTGATCATTTATTCTAATTATTAACCAACCGAACCTTCAAGGCTGATAGAAAGTAGTTTTTGAGCTTCTACCGCAAATTCCATTGGTAATTGATTTAATACTTCTTTACAATATCCATTGACGATCAAACTGATCGCTTTTTCCTCACTAATACCTCTTTGAAGGCAATAGAAGATTTGATCTTCTCCGATCTTAGAGGTTGTTGCCTCGTGCTCGATCTTCGCAGACTTATTTTTGCACTCAATGTATGGGAACGTATGCGCTCCACATTCATCTGTCATCAACAAGGAATCACATTGAGAGAAATTACGCGCATTCTTCGCATTCTTATGAATTTGCACTAGTCCTCTATAGGAGTTTTGAGATTTACCCGCAGAGATTCCTTTTGAGATGATCGTGCTATTGGTGTTTTTTCCAAGGTGCACCATTTTCGTTCCTGTGTCCGCTTGCTGATAGTTGTTAGTCACGGCTACCGAGTAGAATTCTCCAACTGAATTGTCTCCTTTAAGAATACAAGACGGATACTTCCATGTAACAGCCGAACCTGTTTCTACTTGTGTCCATGAAATTTTACTGTTTGTACTGCAAATTCCACGTTTGGTAACAAAGTTGAATACACCTCCGTTTCCATATTTATCGCCAGGAAACCAGTTCTGAACAGTTGAGTACTTTATCTCAGCATTGTCTTTTGCAATCAACTCTACTACAGCTGCGTGTAATTGGTTTTCGTCTCGCTGAGGTGCTGTACAACCTTCTAAGTATGACACATACGAACCCTCATCTGCAATGACTAGTGTCCTTTCAAACTGTCCTGTCCCTGCTTCGTTAATTCGGAAGTAGGTGGAAAGCTCCATTGGACATTTTACACCTTTCGGGATATAGCAGAAAGAACCATCTGTAAATACAGCAGAATTTAATGCGGCATAAAAGTTATCTGAGTTAGGAACAACAGTACCCATATGCTCTCTCACCAGTTCAGGATAATCCTGAACTGCATCGGAAAAAGAACAGAAAATAATTCCAAGCTCTTTCAGTTTCTCTTTAAAAGATGTAGCAACAGAAACAGAATCCATGACGAAATCCACGGCTACTCCAGTAAGTCTTTTTTGTTCTTCCAGAGAAATACCAAGCTTGGTCATGGTTTCTTTCATTTCTGGATCAACATCGTCCCAACTTTCGTATTTTTTTGTTTGCTTCGGAGCAGCATAATACGTAATATCCTGGAAATCGGGCTTATTGTACTTAACATGAGCCCATTCTGGCTCAACCATACTTTGCCAAACTTTGAATGACTGAAGTCTGAATTGTAGTAACCATTCTGGCTCGTTCTTCTTTGCAGAGATGAATCTTATGATATCGTCATTAAGACCTTTAGGAGCTTTATCAGATTCAATATCTGTAGTAAAACCAAATTTGTACTCTTGACCTTCTAGGTCCTGAGCTAGCTCGTTCTCTGTGTAATTCTTTGCCATGGGTAAAAATTAGATGGAAAACGATTCACCACAACCACATGTTCTATCAGCGTTTGGATTTACAAAAACAAATCCTTTGCCGTTGAGGCCGCCTGAGAAGTCTAGAGTAGTGCCAATAAGATATAAGTAACTTTTCTTGTCAACGACAACTGTTACACCATTATCTTCGAACGATTGATCACCTTCCTTCATTTCATTATCAAAATCTAGTTCGTACATCAATCCTGAACATCCACCACCTTTAACTCCTACACGAATGAAGTATCCATCTTTACCATCCTGACTCATTAGGAGGTTTGCTTGATTTTTTGCCGACTCTGTGACTGTAATCATATTAAAACTTTTAGTCTTGCACACTCTATTTAGATTAATTATAAATAAAGGTGAAATAGGATGCAAAAATACCTATTTTGTGCTATTGTTGCAACAAATAATTGAATTTATGATAAAAGCTTTTCGTCTTTTAATAGTCGCTCTCGTTTTTTTAGCGACCCAATCTTGTGAAAATAAGACACTTGATCAGGAAATAAAGGAATATTGTGATTGTCAAAAGGGTGTTTTAGATAGAGTACGAGACTTTAATGAGTGTCAGGAGATGGCAATTGAAATTTCTGACAAATATCAATTTGATCCGATTGCCGCAGAGGAGATCAGCGAGAAAATTAAAAATTGTTCTGAGATGCTCAATGAGCAAAATGATTAATTTTGCTTTAGATAGTCGTTCATGAAAATTTTTCGAGACTTTGCTTCGGCGGGCAATATCAAAAACCCCGTATTAACCATAGGTACTTTTGATGGTGTGCATGTTGGACATCAAAAGATCATAGAGCGGTTAAATGAAGAAGCCCAAAAGATCGGAGGTGAGAGTGTCTTATTTACTTTTTATCCGCATCCCAGAATGGTGCTTTATCCAGATAGTCATGGTCTAAAGCTAATCCAAACCCAAGTTGAGAAACTAGATAAACTCAGAAGAAGGGGATTAGATAACTTGATAGTTTATCCATTTACAAGAGACTTTTCACGCTTAACTGCGATAGAGTTTGTCCGTGATTATCTTGTAAATGAGCTCGAAGTGAAAAAACTTGTAATTGGATACGATCATCATTTTGGGAAGAATAGAGAGGGAAACATAGACTTTTTAAAAGACGTTTCTGAAACCTATGGATTTGAGGTTATAGAAATTTCAGCGCAGGATATTGATGAGGTAAATGTTAGCTCAACAAAAATTCGAAATTCAATCATGAATGGCGAAATGTCCAAGGCTGCAATGTATCTGGGTGAGTCGTTTGAGTTGCATGGGAGAGTAATCCGAGGAAAATCAGTAGGAAAGGACATCGGGTATCCAACAGCAAACATCGATATCGAAACAGAACTAAAATTGGTCCCTGCTAATGGTGTTTACGCCGTAAATGTCCTCGTACCGAAATACGGAATTTTCGAGGGAATGATGAATATTGGATTTAATCCAACAATAGAAAATTCTGACAATTTATCAATCGAAGTACATCTTTTTGATTTTAAAAAGGACATTTACAATGAGTATGTTACGGTACAGTTTTTGTCAAGAGTACGTGATGAAAAGAAATTTGGATCTATCGATCAACTAAAAGACCAACTTCATGAGGATGAAATGCATATTCGTAATTTTTTTGCTAGTTCTCGTTAGTTCTGCCTCTGGTCAAACGGAGTACAAAATTTATACCTGGGATGAGCTAGTCGGGTGCAGCCCAGATACAGTCTATGCAATCTCATTTCGGAAGCAAAAGCTTGATTCTCTTCCATCCGGGTTGTTTGAGTTTCGGAATTTGATGTACCTAGATCTTGAAAAAAATAAACTTACAGAATTACCGAATCAACTCAGGAATTTAACAAGTCTACAGCACCTTAATTTAGGTAAGAACAAGTATACTGTTTTCCCACTTTCTATATGTCAATTGAAAAATCTTAGAAGTCTCAAATTCAATCAAAATGAGATCTCCTATTTACCTGAATCCATTGGTGATCTTGGTCAATTGGAGGAGCTCGATCTTTTTAAAAATCCAATAAGAAAATTACCTGAATCACTGACGCAATTGAAAAAGCTCAAATTATTGGAGTTAAGGAATATTAAGTTTAGTCCCGAATTTCAGGATAAATGGCTTTCAGCACTGCCAGACACTAAGATTTTGTTTGATCCACCTTGCGATTGCATGAAATAATGCAACTTTCAAAAGAACCTGACATAAACCTAGTCCAGAACAAAGACTTTTTTGTTATTTGTAAGGCTAAAAAATCGATTTTTTATCTTACTTTTGCAACCAAACTAAAGTTCACTTATGAAAACTCCTACAGTACTACTTTCAGCGATAGCGCTTACTATTGCACAGTTCTCATTTGGGCAAAAAATATTCTCGGTGGAGGAAGTTGGCTCAAAGTATACGCAAAACCAAATTCTAGATGCACTCGAAGCTGCAAATTTGTGTGGGTATGTAAACCCTAGTGAGAATTACTTGATCAAGTTCGACGATGGGTCGACCGTGCGGATCAGTTCATTCCAAGAAATCGAAATGGAGGGAGTTAGCTTTGATTCCAGTTGCGTAAGAGAAAAGAACATCCAAGAGCGCGAGACTACTGTTTGGAGTATCAGCAACAATAATGTATTGCGAAAAGGTGTAATCGCACCACCTCGAAAGACAATTTCAGGAGCAACCCGAGATTAACGAAGCACAACTTATTTCACATAATATGAAGACTACTTTACGCACTTTACTACTTATTCTAATGCCAATCATCGGATATACACAAGGAGATGATTGTGCAACTGCAACTTTTATAAATCTCGCTGCTCCAGACCCGTGTCCAAACGAATCTGGAACAGTGGTGAGCACTAATTTAACCAACATAGGAGCCACAGGTCCTAACCCCTATACTTACATGACTAATTGTAATGGTACTCCTGGTCCTGGAGATGATATGTATGCACCTGCGGTTGATGTTTGGGTTAGCTTTACGGCGACAGGAACGGTATTGGATCTAGATATCACCTCCACGATGAGCGGTGTATCTTGGGGTTTATGGAGTGGGCCATGTACAGATCTTGTTC
>JALRKF010000023.1 GCA_023254905.1 Crocinitomicaceae bacterium
TTAATTGATGCATTCAATTATATCCGTCTTGGCAAAGCAAATGTAATTATATCCGGAGGATCGGAGGCAGCTGTGAATGAAATGGGAGTAGGTGGGTTCAATGCATTAAAAGCACTATCGACAAGAAACGACTCACCCCAGACAGCTTCACGTCCATTTGACGCAGAACGCGACGGTTTCGTCCTAGGAGAGGGGGCGGGAGCCCTAATTTTGGAGGAGTATGAGCACGCGGTTAAACGTGGCGCCAAAATCTATGCTGAAGTGATTGGTGGAGGAATGTCAGGAGATGCTTATCATATGACTGCTCCGCATCCGGACGGACTAGGAGCGAAGAATACAATGAAGTATGCCATAGAGGATGCAAATATAGATCCTTCGCAAATAGATTATGTAAATGTTCACGGGACTTCTACTCCATTGGGAGATGTTGCAGAGGTAAAAGCTATCCAAGAAGTATTCGGGGATAGTGCATACAGCTTAAATATAAGCTCAACAAAATCAATGACCGGACATTTACTTGGGGCAGCCGGCGCAATTGAGGCTATTGCCTGCGTCATGTCAGTTAAAAACGATATCGTGCCGCCAACGATAAACCATTTCACAGACGATCCAGAATTGGATAATAATTTGAACTTCACTTTCAACGGAGCTCAAAAACGCACTGTTAATTTTGCGCTTTCTAACACTTTTGGATTTGGGGGACACAATACAAGTGTCATTGTCAAAAAATACGCTGGCTAGTGCTAGTGCTATTTCCTTTTTTTCGAAAAAAACTTGCTAAAGAAGATCAACGTATAGAAGACTTCATGTGGGAGAGGTTTGGTTACAAACCAAAACGGTTTGAACTCTTTCATAGAGCCCTTACCCACAAATCAATAGCAAATCAAGATGACCGTATTTCTAATGAAAGATTGGAATTCTTAGGCGACTCAGTATTGGATACTGTAATTGCGGAAATGCTTTACAATAAGTTCCCGGAGGAGGATGAAGGATATTTAACGAAGGTCAAGTCTAAACTTGTGAATAGAAGCACACTGAGCTCAATTGGCCACGAAATGAAAATAGGTTCAGTACTTAATTATGATAAGGGCAGATCTATTCGAATGGAAACCATTGAGGGGAATGCTTTTGAAGCAATTATAGGGGCGATTTATCTCGATAGTGATCTCGCTACCGTTCAAAAAAGTGTAAAGGACCATATCTTTATAAAATACATTGATGTTAATCAAGTTCTTGAGGAGGAAATCGATTTTAAGTCGAGACTATATATTTGGAGTCAAAAAAATAGACTTGGTATTACGTTCGAAGTTTTTTCTGAAGAAAATAAGGGTGGTACTTGGGAGTATAAAATTCGGGTAATCGTTAACGAAACCGAATACGGTATTGGAACAGGTTCATCTAAAAAGAGAGCAGAGCAGTCTGCGGCTAGAGAAACACTTATGCTATTAGGAGAGATCTAATCATCGCGAAGAAAATTATATATCTCACCCATCATTCTTTTACTCTCTGAATTAATCTGATTGCAATAAAAACGGGAGTATCCTCCGTCGAGAACCACTCTGCCTTTACCATAATAACCGGATAGAATTAACGGCTGATCCTCAATCCAAGCCTCAACCAACAATCTGTGATCTAGAGGAAATGCAACCGATGTTTTACCTGAAGGAAATTGATTCAATTCTTCAAGATTAAAATTTCCCTCTTTTGAGGTCTCAGCTACTTCTTTTGAATAATAACCAAATACCTTTTTCTGGAACATCCTATCAGTTAATTGATTAGCCTCAGTTTGTAACGGCCAGTTTTCAGCTCCAATGTATAATCCTCCACCGTTCAACACGAAATTTTCCAGGCTATCAATCTCTTCTAAAGAATATCCCTTTCCTGCACTACTAAATACAAAAAGCACCTTCCCTTTATCCAGGGTTTTTATACTTGTCAAGAGCGAATAGGTTAAAGTATCGAAAAGGCAAATGTTACTGCTGTTTCCATGAAATAAAATCATCGGCTGCCCAAGACAATCCCAAGATATAAATAACGCTAATGTGATTAAATATTTCCGCAATCAATAAACTGTACAGAATACTATTTTAAAAGTTCATGTTATTTAGTAAATTAATTATGCAGAAGATAAAGTAATGATTGGAGAATTAGCGAAATGGGGAGAGGACAGAGCATGTCAAGAATTAATAAACAAGGGGCATTCTATTTTAAGTCGTAATTTTCGTAACCGTGCAGGGGAAATAGATATTATATCTAAAATACATGAATTAATTGTTATCACAGAGGTCAAAACAAGGACATCAAGATTTCTGTCATCTCCAACAAAAACAATAAGTTTAAGAAAACAAAGAACAATTATAAATGTTGCAAATAACTATCTCAGAGAGAAAAATATTGATTTGGAGGTGCGATTTGATATTGTTACCATTATTAAGAATAGTGTTGTATGTGAGATAGAACATTTAGAAGGAGCGTTTTATCCAAATTCGTATTCTGGATAATAACCTATCTTTGCTCAAGAAATTATGCTCGAGATGAACACAAGAAGAAATAAAAATCAAAAAACAAAAGGATCTAAAAAGAACTCCTCCACGTCCCCTAAAAAGATCAAATCTTTGTCTAATAAGGAGAAAGGAAAAGGGAAATATATTGATCACAAAACCCGATTAAAAAAGGGTGATCCACTTCCCAGTTTTAATGACGAAGTAAGACTAAATAAATATCTTTCCAATGCCGGTATTTGCTCAAGAAGAGAAGCAGATGAACTTATCAAAATGGGCATAGTAACTGTCAATGGAATTGTTGTAATGGAGATGGGTTATAAAGTAAAACCCGGTGACGTTGTAAAATACGATGGTGAGACAATCAACGCGGAAACAAAGCGATATGTCTTGTTGAACAAACCAAAAGGTTTCATAACCACAATGGATGATCCTATGGGAAGAAAAACGGTGATGTCTCTTGTTAATAAGGCATGTAGAGAACGCATATATCCTGTGGGCAGGCTGGATAAAGAAACGACAGGTTTGCTTCTTTTTACGAATGATGGTGATCTAGCCAAAAAATTAACTCACCCGAGGCATAAAGCTTCAAAAATGTATCACGTAACACTTGATAAGAAGGTGAATAAAGAACACCTTTTTGTTCTATTGAATGGGATACTTCTTGAAGACGGTACAACCAAGTTTGATGCTGCAGAGTATGTTGAAGGGGGAGAGGGAAAAGAAGTGGGGGTTGAATTACATTCAGGAAAAAACCGTATTGTAAGAAGATCGTTTGAATCATTTGGCTACAAGGTGAATAAATTAGATCGAGTAAAATTCGCTGGATTAACAAAAAAAGATCTTCCAAGAGGAATGCATCGCCATTTGACAGAGCAGGAGGTTGCGTTCTTAAAAATGAAGTAATGAAAGTAAGAGCTATATTTTTCACATTAATCATTCCGATAGTTGTATCTGGACAAATACATAAGAAGAAATTATCCAATGGGGCAGGAACTATGTTTGGATATATTGGATATATGATGTCGGCATATGGAGAAAGCAATATCAATTTTGTTGGTGATGGATATGATTTCACATTGAGTGATGTAAGAGCTACAGATGAGGTTTCATACGAGTCATTTCCGGATGAGGTACGGCCTTCAATTGTACTTCCTGAGATTACTATAAAGGCAGGATATTATTTTCGAAATTATTGGGCTTTCGCTTTAGGTTATGACCGTATGCGCTATGTTATGGATGATAGAAATGATGTCCGCATCAATGGAGCGATTGATCCTTTACTTGTCAGTAATTCGCCCTGGTACGGGATATACAATGGGGACCCGACAGTGACAGACCGATCTACCTTTCACTATGAAAATGACGAACTTAATTTCATAAAAGCAGAGATTATTCGAACTGATATGGTTTATCATGTTGGTTACAATAATGAGTTCGTGATTACTTCTAATGTCGGGATTGGCTTAGGAGGAATTATTTCAAGAACAGATTTCAATTACGAGGGCATACATAATAGAGGGACTGTCTCGTTCTCCGGTTTCGGAGCTATGTTAACTGCAGGGTTAAGATTTGAGTTTTTTAGGCATCTTTTCCTTCAATCGAATGTGCATGGTGGTTTTCACAAACAGTTTAATGTGCAGGCACGACATGTGGAAACGTCAGGTGCTTCAATGAATCACTTTTATGGGGTTGGATCCTTTGATCTTTCCATAGGTTATCTTGTTTACATCCGTCCGATAAATGCATGTGATGGATGCCCTATTTGGTAATAAAGAGGCCGAAGCCTCTTAGTCTAATTATTTCCTCCAGCTAGTCGGAAGTCTATTTTATAATAGAAAATAGGCAAAAATCCTAATTGGTACTGCGGTGCAATTGGTTCAGCAGATGGGTTTGCAAGGTTTGGTGCGTAGGTAAGACTTAATAAGTTTTGTGTATTTAAAACATTTACAAGATCAAGCCCTATTTCGTGTGTGACTGAGGTCGCATTGAACTTCCAGTTAATCTTCGCATCGATGCGGTAATAATCTGTAAATTGTAGCTCATTAAAATCATCGTCAAGCCAGACAAGTTCTTGTTGCTGTTGGGAAGCTGCGATATTTACCCTTCCGTATCTTTTTCCTCCTGCAAAGGTGGATTTAAATCCAAGTGAGATACTTTGTTTTGGTGATAATTTAAACTCTTTACCTGCGAGGAAATTCGCAATATAGGTCCCGTTGTAAGATGTGTTCCTTAGGACACCATCGCTTCCTGTATATTTTGAGTCAAATATCGTTGCTGATAGCAGAAAGAAGAATGACTTATCAAAGAATTTTTGAAGCGTCACTTCAAGGCCATAATTATACCCCGTACCAGTATTTTGGAGATCATCAGGGAAAATTCTCGAGAATCCACTGCCCATGTTTATCATGGAGAAAGAAGATGGAGCAACGGTTACAGGAACATTATATAGAAACTGATAATAAGCTTCAGTCTTCAAATTTAAACTTCCTTTGAAAGCTTTCTCATATCCTATGCCAGAATGTAAACTTCTTGAGAAGTCCATATCATTGTTATTGTAAACTTTATTTCCCTCTGAATCTGTTTGATGGAAGAAATACGTATACATAGGCTGGGCTTGGCTGTGCATTCCTGCTCCCGCAGAAAAAGAGGAAGATTCATCTATCGAATACTTCCATCCGAATCGAGGTTCAATAATGCTAAGTGCATTCCCCTGACTAAAATACTGACTGTGAATTCCAGCTGTAAAAGCCATCTTATCGGAACGCCATTTCCATTGAACAAATGGTTGTACTAACATTGCTTGACCCTCGTAATTCCATCTTTGCTCCCACACATCAGGAACCAATAAATTTGGAAGTACAGAATCTATCATATTGTACAGAAATCCATCGATATTGACTCCAGCTTTGATTAAATGTTGTGGATTGATTTTATGATTGATACTATAGAATCCTGAGGCTTTCGGGATCCGATAATCATATCCCATCATAGCGTAGGATGTATCTACACTTATCATATTATCCGCATCAAGAGAACGAATTAAATAATCATGATTTGAGCGTTGTATTTCCTGAGAGAAAGCAACCGATGAGTTAACGAATGTCTTTTCATTAAGTGGTTTCTTGTAATTCAAGCCCGTTACGAACATAGATGTTCTGAAATACTGATCTCGGTCCGTTTCACCATACAGGTCTTCAGTATATTCAGTTTGGTCAGAAACCATTATATCGATCTTACTCGCCCCGCCAATACCGTAGAAGGATAGAGCACCACCATTTTTAAGCCTCCAGTTGAACTTAAAGGCCCCATCACCGTAAACCGGGATAGCATCTGTTCCCAGTTGAATTCCGATTTCCTGGAATAAGCTGAGGGTAGAATATCTTCCCATAACTAAATAGCTTGATTTACCATCTTTTGATAATGGACCTTCAGCCATTACTTCCGTTCCTAGTAATCCGAACTGTCCCGTAAACTCATGTCTGTTATTGTTTCCATTTCTTAGTTTAAGATCAAACACTCCTGAGGTTGAATTACCATATTCGGCTGGGAAAGCGCTCATTAAGAAATCAGAATTTGCCAGAATTTTATTGTTCAGAATTGAAACAGGACCACCGCTACTTCCAGAAATTGCAAAATGGTTAGGGTTGGGGATGTCGATACCTTCTACCTTCCAAACGACGCCAAGCGGTGAGTTTCCACGAATCACGATATCATTTCTTGAATCATCAGAGCCACCGACACCTGCAAAGTTAGATGCCATACGTGCTGGGTCAAATCTCGAACCAGGATAACGATCGGTTTCAGATACACTAAACTTCTGTGCTGATAAAAGGGCTAGTTCATTAATTACTTCATTTTTTTTCCGGCCAACAACAACTACTTCTTCCTGCTCAACTAGAGACTCTACCATTGGAATATCTAAAACAGTTTCCTTACCCGAATTAATTTCGATAGTAATCGATTTGTTATCATACAAATTATAAGTTGACAACAACTGATGCTTACCAATTGGTACAGCAAGTATTTCAAATTCTCCATCAATATTCGTAAGAGCTCGGTATTTATTTAGGGTATCATTGGTGAAGATCTCTACCTTAACTCGATAAAGTGGGAATTGTGATTCACTATCGAAGACCTTACCACGGACGTTTTGAGTGGGTTGCTGCCCCAATGCAGTACCTAGAAATAAACAGAAGAAAAGAAATAGTGATTTCATAATGGTTAAGTATTTGACACAAACATAATATTATTTAAACCTTACTTGCTATTGAATTACGCAATTGAGTTACAGAAAACTTGTGAAGTTCACAAAAACAAAACATCTAGGGGTTTTGAGAACTATAAGCTTTCTGATATTCTTTAGCGGTCCAATTTTTCTTATATACCTGAGCGAAGTCAAGTAAATTCATTGCGTTGAAATGGAAGTTTCGAACATTGGAATACATTATTTGAATATCCCCAGCATACCACAGTGGAATAATAGGTGGATCTTTCATTAATTCAGCCTCTGCTTTAGAAAATAATTCCATTTGCATTGAAAGTTTGTGTGCATGTCTTGCTTCCTCGTATAGTTGATCAAATTTTTCATTTCGATACCGAGACTTATTTATAGAAGACCGATCTTCAATATTCTCAGGAACTAATTTCCCATAAAAGTTCATAAGAAAAGATTCAGGGCTTGGATAATCAGCGCTCCAGGCAAGCCTAAAAATATCGCCTTGACCTAATTCTTCGTCTTCTATCAATTGATTGAATGATGACCCATCAATATTTACATTAATACCTAAAACCATAAATATCTGTTGCGCGAATTCGTCTGCTATCGAAGAATGCACGTCATCAATATCGTAACGAAGGTTAACCGAGCCAAATCCTTTTCCATCAGGATATCCTGCATCCGAAAGTAATTTTTTAGCTTTTTCTGGATTATAAGAATAACCAGATTTTTTAACCAGGTTAAAGTCATATCCTTTCAAAACTTTTCCAATCGGTGGTGTGATGCCTGTACTATCTCCAAGGTCGTAGTATTGATTCCTTAATATTTCGCGTCCAATAGATTCTTTGTTGAATGCATAGTTGAATGCTTGTCTAACTCTTGGATCTTTGAATCGAGGGTCCTTCATATTAAAGAAGTAAAAATGTGTTTCTAGCAAAGGATTATTTGCCAACTCAAATACGGGGGGTTTTGAATTAAAATCCTGCATACGACCTTCTAGCATAGAGGTGATTCGACTTGTGGGTAATCCAATTATAAGGTCTGTTTGCTTCGATTCAAACAAATCTAGCTGTTCATATTTCATGTGTTGGAAGATGAAAACAAGACTGTCCAAATAGGGCAATGCATTCCCTTCTTTATCTTTCAGGTAGTAGTCATTGTTTCGTAACATTACTAATCTTGGGACATCGTTAGTGTTATATTCGTGATAAATGAAAGGCCCTGTACCTATTACATCCGTATCTAGTTTTGCTTCGATTAATTTAGCCGGTAGGATGCTCGCACTAACGTTTGCAAGCTTGTAGAGAAAGTTATAATCTTCTTGAATAAGTCGAATGGTGATAGTATTCCCCTTTGTTTCTATTCCCTCTATAGATTCAGCATTACCCTCAAAAAACTCTCTGGCTCCAACAACATTATCTTCGAAAACGTATGAGTATAATGGAAAACTCGAACCTTGCTCATTCATTTGGCAACCAGCCTCAAAAGAAGCGATAACATCAGTAGCTTTGAGTTTTCTTGATTCTTTTCCGGATAAAAGTTTATGCGGATGGAAGTAGACATCTGATCTGAGGTCAAAAGTGTAAGTCTTTCCATCGTCACTTATTTCCCATTTCTCTGCAATTTTCGGGATGATCTTCAACGTTGACGGGTCTATTCCTACGAGCCCCTCTGTTATTTGATTCAGAACAATTGCCGAGTAGTAATCACTAGCGCTTCGAGGCAAGAATGTTGAAGGCTCATTATCCAAAGCAACCCTAATTGATCCACCTGCGTATTCAAATGTTTTCTTTTCTTTACCCCCACATGAAAGCAAAAAACATAAAATTCCGGTAATGAACAAATAGCGATACATTGATAAGGTTTAATACATACAAGAATACTAAAAATAAAGGGAAATAAAATTGGTCAAGGATCTATTTACAAAGACGATTAAATAATTCCTCCGATCTCAATGAATTAAACGAAAAACGTATTATATTTGTGCGATGTTGAGTGAAAAAAACTGATTCGATCGCGAGATCCCTATTTCAGACCATTGATGAAAAAGATTTTATTCTTACTAACCACCTTTTTTTTCAGCGCTAGTTTATTCGCCGCTCTGTCAGTAGAGGGAACCTATCAAGGAAAGAACCTTTATGTTCAGAACCCAATGGATGATGAGGGTTTTGGTTACTGTGCAACTAAAGTAACGATAAATGGTGATGTAATGCCTGGAGGAACAAACATGCGAGCATTCGAAATCGATTTCTCACAGTTTAATATTGAAATTGGAGAACCAATATTTATAGTAATAGAACATCATGATGGTTGTAAACCAAAAATTATGAATCCTGAAGTTTTGTTACCGCGCTCTACATTTACCGTAGATGAAATCAAAGTAACTAAAGGTGGAGACCTTTTATGGAAAACTTCGGGTGAACAAGGAAAGCTACCATTTACCATTGAGCAATATCGATGGAACAAATGGGTTCCAGTAGGAGAGGTACAGGGAAAGGGAGGTGGAACAATTAATTCATATGAATTTAATCTAATACCTCATTCTGGCGAAAATACAGTACGTGTTGTTCAGATTGATCATTCAGGTACGAAAAGACCATCGAAAGAGGTTAAGTTTGTTTCAAGCACACCAATTGTTACAAAAACACCAGCAAAGGTGAAGGATGAAATTAAGTTTATGGCAAATGGAAAACCGTACGAAACGAAATACGAAATTCATGATGCCTATGGGAATATCGTGAAAAAAGGTACTGGTGAAACTGTTAATTGTTCCAACCTTTTGAAAGGAGTTTATTACATCAGCTTTGACAATGCAAACGAAAAGTTCATTAAGAACTAAGAGCAAAAGTATTTATATTGAGACCCTGTTCCATTGAGCAGGGTTTTTTATTTTGTAAAAATGATAAAGAGAATAGAGCATCTTGGAATAGCTGTAAATAGCCTTGAGGAGACCTTAACGTCTTACGAAGCATTGCTTGGAAAGAGCTATAAAGAAGAGATTGTTGAATCTGAATTTGTAAGAACCGTTTTTATACAGGTTGGAGAATCAAAGATTGAGCTCTTAGAAGCTACAGATGAAAGATCAGCAATCGCCAAGTTCTTAGAAAAGAATAGACAAGGGTTCCACCACGTTGCCTTTGAAGTGGACAATATAGAAAAGGAACTAGAGAGACTGAAAGGGGAAGGATTCCAATTAATCCATGAGACCCCTAAGGATGGAGCAGATAATAAACGTATTGCATTTTTACATCCTAAATCAACAGCAGGACTGCTAGTTGAACTTTGTCAGGAGAAAGGTTGATAGAGAATCAATGTTCTCTAGAAGGTGTGTTTGAAAGCCCATTTTTTGAGCGGTTTCTATATGCTGCATTGAGTCGTCAATAAAGAGTACTTCTTCGGGCTTGGCTGATATTTCATCTAGAACAAATTGAAAGATTTCGTCATCGGGTTTGCGCATCCCTAATTCCTGCGATAAGAATATATGGTTGAACAGTTCATTAGGTGGTGTCAAAGGAAGTTTATCCCAGCGATTGAAGGCTACCTCGATATGGATATCATTTGTATTGCTCAGCAGAAATATTTTGTAGCCAAA
The DNA here is from genome assembly GCA_023254905.1 of Crocinitomicaceae bacterium. Lineage (GTDB taxonomy): Bacteria > Bacteroidota > Bacteroidia > Flavobacteriales_D > Crocinitomicaceae > UBA4466. The sequence goes on from JALRKF010000023.1 coordinate 10,313, forward strand.
AGATTTTAATTTTTCCACGGCTAAAATGTTGTCTTGATGGATTGCACCAAGCATTTCATTCCAGGCCTTTACTACCACATTAGGTGAGAAGCCCTTCCCGATTTTATCCAAAAGTTGATTGATAAAGTACTGTGAACTGATCTTACCAGTTTCGAATTTATTGAAGAGGTCTTGCTGTTCTGCTTGAGAATAGAGTGCTTCAAAATCTACAATTCCCAGATCTTTGAACGCATTAATTGTCGATTGATAATTAATATCAATGAGTACCCCGCCAAAATCGAACACGATGTTTTTAATTGCCATACACGAAAATAAAGAGGGAGGCTAAAAGGCCTCCCTCTTTGTGTAAATATACCCTAAATTATTTTTTTAAAACAAGGTTGAGGTCGAATTGGAATACTGATTTAGCTCCTGGTTCACCAGTTTTAGGATCTACTTCTGTTATGTAGGGCATTTTGGTGTCAGCAAAATCAACACTAAATTTTCCATTGAAAGTAGCACCTTCCTCTGTAGTATTCATAGCAAGAGGGATATCATTCGTTAAGTCTGTCCCAAGAACATTAATGGTAGCGTTCATCTTTCCATCATTGTAACTGTTAACAGTCACGTTCGCGGTAGGATATTGTGCAGTAAAGAAGAACGAAGTGTCTTGAAGGTGAGAAATCAAATAATTAATCTTGTCTTCGGGCATAGGATCTGCCACAGTTATCTTTGTAAGGTCAATAGTAAATGTACCTTCGGAAACTGAGCCACCTATCATTGTTAAAGAACCATCTGTTATTTGGACGTTCCCCGTGTGAAAATGATTCTCATTTTCTTCACCTTTCCACCATAGACTGGATGCTTCGGCATCCAATGTGTAAACTACGGCATCTGAAGTTTCCTCGCTAGCTTCAGCAGAGTCAGCACTACTGCTGCAGGATGCAATAAATAAAGCTGTAGCGCCAATTAGCACTAAATTTTTTGTTTTCATATTCGTATTTATTTTTGATAAATATACAAAATTATATACCATGGTAGATAAAATTAAATATTTTTTTGCACAAGGTTACTGTTATTGGTTAAATTTAGGTCATGAAGCTATTTCTAGACGAACTTCGGTTTATTGATACAGAGAAGCCTTTGGATCTCTCTATTGAGTTAAGTGATGATGAGGGCAACCCTCGCGCTTGGTACGTAGAGCCGCCAACTTTTGAACCTGTTCGAACAGAGCACTACACGGGCTCGGTGGAGGAGGGAGGCCCTGTGAACTTCAGAGACATCTTTTTCAATCCGCACGGACATAGTACGCATACTGAATGCCTCGGGCATATTACATCTGAAATTTTCTCAGTAAATGATCGAATTCGAGAGTACTTTTGCAAAGCACAGGTTCTTACCGTAAAACCAACTGTGATTTTGAATCAGTCTGACGGCTTACAGGATAAGGTAATTACAGCAGATCAGCTATGTAATGTTTCAGATGCCGTGGATGCACTTATAATTAGAACTATCCCGAACGATGTGAATAAGAAAAATTTGAATTATTCTAATACTAATCCTACCTATTTAGACGTCAACGGGGCTTCTATTTTAATTGCAAAAGGAATTAAGCATTTACTTGTAGACTTACCCAGTGTTGATAGGGAGTCTGATGGTGGTGCATTGGTTTTCCATCATGCATTCTGGGAGGTTCCAAAAAACCCAAACCACGAGAGAACTATCACAGAACTTATTTATGTGTCTGATGACATTGATGATGGCGAATATATATTAGAATTACAGCTAGCAGCGTTCAAAAATGACGCCGCTCCTTCGAGACCTGTATTATATAAAATAGAAAAGAGCTGAATAAATCAGCTCTTAATTCTTTTAGTAGTAAGTTAAACTGGTAGTGTAGTCGCTAAACAACAAAACCTAAAAACAGAGTAAGTTTAAAATAACCAGGAAATTTCTCTCGTTTCATAAAGAAAGCTTAGAACTGTTATACTCTTTAATCAAACTAGAAAATGAAACTGCCTCTCCAAGCAGTATGTTCTTTCTTTATTTCAAATCGAAACATGAGAAAATTTCCTGATTAATTCTCCTTATTTCCTAACTCAATGATAATTATTCTGAGCGAGTTTCGGTTGGCAAATGAATATTAGAGAATATTGAATGAATAAACCGCGTATTTTGGTTATTTTTTAATTTATAAGTTCTCTAAGGTTTGAAAGAAAACTTCTCTTTTAGCAGAAGACAAAGGTACTTCAGAACCATCTTTCATAACTACAGCACCTCCATTTTTCTTATCGTATCTTTCCACATAATTAATATTGATTAAATGGGATTGCTGTACTCGTAAAAAGTGATGACCGCTTAATAGTGTTTCATATTCTTTGAGTGTTTTCGAAACTAGTATTTTTTTATTCTGCGAAAGAAAGAACGAAGTATAATTTCTGTCTGCTTCACAACGAATAATATCATCTAAATCAACCACATGAACACTCTCTTGAGTTTTTAGAACGAGTCTTCTTTTTTCGTGGGGGTTAATGTTTTTTTGAAGAGCTTCAAATTGTGAACTTTCACCCTCCTCTTGAATGATATCAATCGCTTTTTTTAGAGCGTCCTTTAACTCTGTTGGATCCACAGGCTTAAGCAGGTAATCAAGAGCAGAAAACTTAATAGCCTTTATAGCAAATTCTTCATGCGCTGTGATAAAAATAACAGCAAAGTTTTTGTCTTTAATGGATCGAAGAACATCGAAACCTGTGCCATCAGGCATTTGAATATCAAGGAACACAATATCCGGATTATGTTCCTTAATTGCTTTGATACCACTTTCAACATTTTCTCCGTCTGGGATTGTTTGTAAATCAAAATCAAACGAATCTATCATATTAGCGATTAGCTGTCTTGTTCTGTTTTCATCATCTATGATTAAAACTTTATACATAATCAGGAATTAAGGTTTGAATCAACGCGGAAAGGTAACGAAATTAAAACTTTTGTGCCAGTTTCCAGGGATTTATTATAGTCCTCGATCTTCATGAATCCATCTGTACCATATTTCTTGTTCAGGTTATCGATACGGTCCTTTGTTATAGTCATAGCCATACTTTTATGTGCAGAGCTTTTCTTGAAATTTTTTGAAGCCTTCCTTCCAACACCATTGTCCTCAATGCGAATAATAAGCATGTTGGATTGTTTCTCAAATGAAACACGGATAACCCCTCCTTCAATAGTGTGTAGCTGTCCATGTTCTATCGCATTTTCGATAAAGGGTTGTGTAATCATAGGTGGTATCACGGCCGAGTTATCTTGCAATACCTCTTGACATTCGATGAAATATTCAAAGCGATCTTGGAAGCGAAGTTTTTGCATAGATAAATACTTTTCTAAAATTTCTATCTCTGTGGATATTGGGATAAATTCTTTCGGAGAGTTCTCCAATATTAATCGCATCAATCTAGAGAAGTTGACTAGAAATTTAGAGGAGTTCACAGTATCATTTTCAAAAATATAGCTTTGTATTACAGACATGGCATTGAAAACAAAATGAGGGTTCATTTGTGTGCGAAGCAGAGTCTGTCGCATTTCAGCTTCTTGCCGTTGCTGCTTGATTTTAGTTTGATTCCAACGATAAAAAATGATTACTCCCGCGAGGATAATTATCACAATGAATGCAATGATTATGTACGCTTGTAAATTACTTCTAAGTTGAACATTATCGAGCTTAGTTTCTGAAAGTTCTTTTTCTTGACGCAGTCTTTGCATTGAATCAATTTGTGATTGAGATCGATAAGTTTCGCTTAACTCCGTAATTTTGGCAGCTGCTTGAATTGTTGTGTTACTGTCAAGGTAGTCAACATACAATGTCATGTATTCTAATGCTTTGCGTTCATTTTTCGTTTCTTGATATACATCTGATATCACCCGATAAGTGTTGGAAATCTCGTTTTTAGTACCAAATTGCTTTCTTTTTTCAATTGCTCGTTCCAGCCATTTTAATGCCAAATCGTACTTTTTTTGTTTCAAAAACACATTACCAACATTGTGATAAACCCCTGCACTTGCCCCTCTATTATTGGTTTCTTCATAGAAAACTAACGCCTTATTAAAACTAGATTTAGCTTCTTCATAATTCTGCTTCTCTTGATGAATCATCCCAAGTATGTTGTGGGTCTCACCCAACCCGTTCAAATCATTTAGTTCGGTAAGGAATTCTAAAGCTTTGTTTGCATTCGCTGCTGCTTGTGAATACTTATTCGTTTTCAATTGAACAGAGGCTAATTTAGACAGTGCAAGGGCGATTTGCCGTCGATCGTTTATTTGCCGAGCATACTTTAACGATTTTTGAAAGTAGGATTGTGCTACAAAAAAATTAGAAATCTCTACCTGTGACTGACCGATTTCTCTCGTGAACTTTGCCAATAAAAATGGACTACGGACCTCCTCTGCAAGTCTTATGGCAACGAAATTTTTTGCCACACTTAGCTCCACCTGTCCAAAGAATTGGTAAATTCTTGCTTGTGTATTCCAGGTCTGAGCATGAACTGCTTTATCACCACTTAGGCGACCTGTATTCATTGCTTTTTTTACGTAAAACAAGGCACTATCCTTTTGGAATGATCGCATAAAGTTTAATGCGAGATGGACATTTGCTTCACTCGACCACTTAAAGTTCCTTTTTTTCCGTGCAATTTTTGATGCCATTCGCAAATAAAAATCTGCCGTTGAATATTCAAGGTTGTCTGAATGATAGTAGCCAAGGTGGCGATATACTTTAAACTTGAAGTCGTCACTTTGAAGTTTATTCAAGAAGGGTTGACAAGCAAGAATTTTACTCGAGTATTCCTTTTGATCACCATTAATTTGAGCTATTTCTGCACAGAAAAATAAAGCATTGAATCTTATAGAGTCATCATAATTCCGACTTTCCGATAGAATTATATCTTTTATGGAATCAGCTTTGTACAGATTGTTTGTCTTGTAATATTCTCCGAGCGCCATAAGTCTGCTAAATCGTTTTTTTGGATTTTTTTCAGCGTTCAGGGATTCTATGAGTTGATTTTCACGAGATTCTTGTCCATGACCGTATTTTACAATCAGCAGTGAGAATGTGACAAGGGTCAGCCAAACAGGAGAATATCTACTCATGAAACATAAAAATAAAGAAATTACGGATTAATCGACACGAAAGATACACTTACAATTAAATAGAAGCCAAATGGCTATCTTTGCAACCAAAATTCAGCTAAGATGGAATATAACTTTCGTGAAGTCGAAAATAAGTGGAGAAAATTCTGGGCAGAAAGCAAAACATTTGCTGCTATTGACGAATCAGACAAGCCGAAATACTATGTATTGGATATGTTTCCCTATCCTTCAGGTTCGGGGTTGCATGTAGGACACCCACTTGGTTATATCGCTTCAGATATATTCTCTCGTTACAAGCGATTGAAGGGATATAATGTATTGCACCCAATGGGGTATGATTCATTTGGGCTTCCGGCTGAACAGTATGCTATTCAAACTGGGCAGCACCCAAAGATCACGACAGAGCAGAATATCGCTCGATACAGAGATCAACTGGACAAGATTGGATTTTCATTCGACTGGGATCGTGAGGTGAGAACATCATCTCCGGAGTATTACAAATGGACGCAGTGGATCTTTAAACAGTTGTTCAATGCATATTACGATTACGATCAAGATAAGGCAGTTGCTTTAGATGAGTTGATCGCGAAGCTCGAGGTTGAAGGTAACGTAAATATAAATGCATGTACAGATCATGAGGAGACATTTTCTGCAGATCAGTGGAATGCATTCAGCGATAAAGAAAAAGAGCAAATCCTTCAGAATTACCGCTTAGCATACCTTGCTGATTCATGGGTGAACTGGTGTCCGGCACTAGGGACAGTTTTGGCAAATGATGAGGTTGTGAACGGTGTGTCTGAGCGAGGAGGACATCCGGTTGAGCAAAAATTGATGCGCCAATGGTCAATGAGGATCAAAGCGTATGCAGAGCGATTGCTAACAGGTTTGGAAACTGTTGATTGGACCGACTCTATCAAGGATCAACAACGAAACTGGATCGGGAAATCACAAGGTGCATCCGTTTTCTTCCAAATTGAGAGTTCTAATGATAAGATTGAAGTATTTACCACACGTCCTGATACCATTTACGGTGTTTCTTTTATGGTGCTGGCACCTGAACACCCGCTAGTAGCTGAGATCACAACTGATGAATACAAATCAGAAGTTGAAGCGTATGTAAAGCAGGCAGGATTGAAATCTGAACGCGATAGACAAGCTGATGTAAAGAACATTTCCGGACAGTTTACAGGAGCCTATGCGGTGCATCCTTTTAACGGAGAAAAAGTTCAGATCTGGATAGGGGATTATGTTCTCGCATCTTACGGAACAGGAGCTGTTATGGCCGTTCCTTGTGGAGATCAGAGAGACTGGGATTTTGCAACCCACTTCAATATTCCGATCATCAACATTTTTAAAGATATCGATGTTTCAGAAGCCGCTTACACGGAGAAAGATGCCGTAATAGCTAACTCAGATTTCCTGAATGACCTACCGGCAAAGAAAGCGATCAAGCTGGCCATTTATGAAATTGAAAAAAGAGGATTTGGTAAAGGTAAAACGCAGTATCGTTTAAGAGATGCGGTATTTAGCCGCCAAAGATATTGGGGTGAGCCTTTCCCTGTCTATTACACGGATGAAATTCCTCAAGTGGTTGGAGATGATCAACTGCCGATCACACTGCCGGAAGTAGATAAGTACTTACCTACCGAGGACGGTGAGCCGCCATTGGCAAGAGCTGAGAAGTCTGCTTGGAATCAGTTTTTTGGGGATAGAATGGAGTACAATACAATGCCGGGATGGGCTGGTTCCAGTTGGTATTTCTTGCGCTACATGGATCCCAAAAATGACAGCGAGTTCGTAGCAAAAGATAAGGTAGAGTATTGGCAGAATGTTGACCTATACATTGGTGGTTCTGAGCACGCGACAGGTCACTTATTGTATTCTCGTTTCTGGACTAAGTTCTTGTACGATATGGATTACATACCATTTGAAGAACCTTTCCAAAAGATGATCAACCAGGGAATGATCCTTGGGCGCAGTAGCTTTGTTTACCGTGTCAAAGGTGAAAACAAGTACGTTTCATTTGGATTGAAGGAACAATACGACACGACACCATTGCATGTGGACATCAACCTTGTAGAGAACGATATCCTAGATATTGAGGCATTCAAAAACCTTAAGAATTCAGCAGTGGATAGCAGCAGTATTGCAGAATTTATCCTTGAGGACGGTAAATACATCTGTGGACATGAAGTAGAAAAGATGTCCAAGTCAAAATGGAATGTTCAAACTCCTGATGACCTTGTAGAGAAGTTCGGAGCCGATACCCTTCGTATGTACGAAATGTTCTTGGGGCCATTGGAGCAAAGCAAACCTTGGGATACAAGCGGAATCAATGGTGTACACAACTTCCTGCGTAAGTTCTGGCGTTTGTTCCATGACAGAGAAGGAAATGTGATCATTGATCAAGGTGCTCCTTCAAAGGATGCATTGAAGTCATTGCATAAAACGATTAAGAAGATCGAAGACGATCTGGAAAGATTCGCTTTCAACACAGGTGTTTCCAATTTCATGATCTGTGTGAATGAGTTGAACGACCAGAAATGTAACAACAAGGAGATCCTTGAACAACTCGTAATTCTTATGTCTCCTTACGCACCTCACATTTGTGAAGAGCTTTGGGTAAAGCTAGGGAATAAAGCGGGCACTTTGAGTTATGCTGAATTCCCTAAATACAATGAGGAACACTTGAAGGAAGCGAACTATCACTATCCGGTTTCATTTAATGGTAAAATGCGCTTCAAGCTAGAGTTGCCGACTGAACTTACACCAAAAGAAATAGAGGCTGAAGTACTTGCTCAGGAGCAGGCACAAAAGTGGCTTGAAGGGAAAGATCCCAAAAAGGTCATCGTCGTTCCAGGTAAGATCGTAAACATAGTAGTATAACAAGAAGCATTTGATTAATTTTTGGTTCGCTGTTTGGCATGATGATTGTTATTTGACAGTGAACAAAACCGAATTTTATGAAAAAGCTATTTTCACTTGTTCTTGTAGGGCTGTTTTTAGTCGGACTAACCAGCGCTGACACAGTTACTTATCCTAGTGTAAAGAATTCATCATTTAAACTTGGTGAGAAGTTAAGATATCGTATTACGTATGGTTTCATGGATGCCGGTGAAGCAGTTTTAGAGGTGAAATCTACTTCCAAAAAAGGTTCTGGGCGAGATCTTTATCACATTGTAGGAACAGGAAAGACACTTGGCGGATTCAATGCCTTTTACAAGGTTAGAGATACCTACGAAAGTTATGTAGATAAAAAATCAATAATGCCATGGTTATTTCTGCGAGACGTCAATGAAGGGGGCTTTACAATCAATCAGAAATATACTTTCAAGCAGGATAAGAAGAAAGTGTACAATGGAGAGAAGTACTTCGAAACACCAATAGGAATTCAGGATATGGTATCTTCCTTTTACAAGGCGAGAACTTTAGACATGGAAGGCATGAAGAAAGGAAAGCAGTTTTCTTTCCAGTGTTTTATGGATGATGAGATCTATGATTTAAAAATCAAGTATGTAGGAGAAGAAGAGATCAAGATCAGAAAAGGGAAATTCAAGTGCCATAAGTTTGTTCCAGTAGTTCAAACCGGAAGATACTTCGAAAATGAAGAGGATGTGCAGTTCTGGGTAACTGCCGATAGGAATAAGATTCCTGTGCTTGTAAAAGCGAAGATTCCTGTAGGTTCAGTTAAACTTCACTTGGTGGAGTGGGAGAATCTGAAGAACGACCTTACTAGCAAGCTCTAGGATATTGTTATCTTGTAACTTTTAATTTCAAAATAACCTAAATAATATGAAACTACTTTTAAGTGCTGTTGCGTTATTAATCGCCACAGCAACTATTGCACAGTCGGTAACCATTGAAAATGTAAAAGGAACCCGCTTCAACGGAGTCAAAGAAATTATGTCAGAAGACGGAAACGGTGTATCTGGCTATTACACTTATTATATAACGGAAAAAGGCGACAAGGGAATGCGGACTTTGGAGTTTAGCATTATTGATAAAGGAGTAACCAAAGTGACTAAAACAGAGATCGAACTCCATAGAACAAGTACACTTAATAATACCGTATTTAACGGAAAGAACTTTCTTGTGTCCTATGATGACAGGAAAAATAAGCGAATTGTATTCAATGTGCTTGATCTTAATGGAAATATAATCGCAGAAAATGCTATTGCGGCTGAAAAAAGACGTGTTGCGAGTAGCGTTGTTTATCCAGGGGCAAATGGTGAAGGATTTTATGTTGTGCGACCTGCTCTGGTTAAAAATAGAGTGAAAGGATATTACCTCGAGAAAATCGATAATAATTTAGAGGTGAAATGGAGCATTGAGGATGTAACGGAAAAAGGATATATCGGAGTTGCAACTTTAGTGAACAATGGAAACAGAGTCGTAACATGGCGAGAGCATGGATCGGGGATTAAGAAAATTAAGCCAGAGATCGTATGCTATGATGCAGCATCTGGAAATGAAGTTTTTAGAAAGGATGGATTTGATGGCGAGAGCACGATTATGTACAACCAGATCCGAATCGACGATAATAACAATGTTATTTTAGGAGGGCCCTACGTAGACGGTGAGAAATATAAAGTTGTAAACAACACGGGTGTTTATCTTATGCAGCTTACGCAGGAAGGCGAAGAACAGTTCTATACGAAGATCGTTACGAAGACAGATATTCAGCCTATTTTGAAGAAGACAAGTAAAGGAGCAGCTCTCGGAAGCAAAGATAAGCTATGGATCGAGGATGTTGTTATTGATGGAGATAACATTGTCGTGATTTCAGAAATGTTCAGAAAGAACTTAAATATGACACCACAAGTAGTTCAAGGCCCACGAGACTTAATTACAGGAAAATGGATAGGCACATTGGGCGCTCAAGATGAGAACGGAAAGGTTCAGAAAGTGACTTTCGAGATCATGGATTATATTCTTTTCCACTTCAACAAAGAAGGAAGAATCTTGGAGATCATGCCTATCGCAAAAGAGAAGTACAACAAACTAACAGTATACGACCCTTATGTTAACCTATGGGGCATGCAAATGGCGCAAGTAGTTGATGAGGCTGGGTGGTTTGATTATCAGTTTGCTACATTAGATAAGGATGGAAATAAAATTATGGTTTGTTCTAATAATGCGGAAGCCAGGAAACCACAAGTTTTCACGTATAGCATAACTCAAGGAGGAACTACCCAGAATGAGATTAACTTGAAGCAAGAATCAAAAATTGATCTCGATGAAGGGAAGGTAAGTTACTTTGGAATTCTTCAAAATGAAGGGCCAAAGATTGCTGTGGCATACTATCAGCGAAAATTGAAAAGGATCACAATAAATATTGAAGACCTTTATTAAAGATTTGAAATTAAAAAGGGGCAACATCTATGCCCCTTTTTAATTCATTGAATGAAATATTGCCTTTCTTATTTAACCCAATAGAACTTCTAGCTCGCGACTGTAAAGTTTCTGTGACATCTTAATATAAGACTCAATAAAGAGGGTCATTTTTTAACAATGCATATCTGTCAAATCGGCTAGTGAAAATAGTGTCATCCCTAAATATTGGGGACTACACTTTTTGCTCAATTAACGAATAAACTGTTTCAACCAAGTCCGATTGCTTCCAAGGCTTTGCCATAATTTTTACTGTATCTTTTTCAGGAAGCTCATTCACGATATTAGCAACAGCATACCCCGTTAGAAGTAAACAGCTTATATTTGGGTATTCATTATCAAGTTTCTTTATAATCTCGTGCCCCTTAATTTTGTTCGGCATCATCTCATCCGTTATTACCAATGGTAACAACTGGCCCTCATCAACGGAATTTCGGATAAATTCAAGAGCTTCTTCTCCATCTGTGAAGCATTCAATTGTAAAATCTTTCGTAAGAAGTCTTTCTAGTTGTATTCGCAAAGCGAAAAGAATTATTCTTTCGTCATCGATACAAACAATTATCTTTTGTTGTTTTTCCATTATCTGCTTATTTTCTTCCGATTTTATTTTTCAATTTAACAATGAAGGTAGCCCCACCCCATTCGTTTTTCTTATGGGTCACATTTCCATCGTATTGTTCGGTAATCCTTGTTACAATGCCAAGTCCAATGCCCGTTCCGGTCCCCTTATTAGTTGTAAAGAATGGTTTGTATATTTGATCCTTTAAATCGTCAGATACGCCAGGGCCATCATCTTTAAACTCTACAGTAATATCATGACCTATTAGTGTGGCAGAGATTTCGAGGTTTCCCCTGAAATTAATTGCTTGACAGGCATTAATAATCAAGTTTGTCCAAACCTGGTTTATTAGTTCAGGATTTCCTACAATAGTAATATTTTCAGGGACATTAAACGTCAAATTTACTCCACGATCCAGAAGTACCTGATAAACTTGCAGAATAGATTTGATACTTTCACTCAGATTTATTGTAGTTTGAGAATCGATAGCAAAACTTGAATCCTGAAGAAATTTTTTCATAGATTTTACTACGGCGGAAGCATTGTTTATTGCATGAAGCGAGGTCATATTTAGTTTTACGGGCAAAAGGGTGCAATAAAGGAAGTTTACTACCAAATCTGATTTTTCCTCTTCCATGTTGATAAGGAAAGCCGGAAATTCAAAAATCTCAATTTCAACAAGATAGTCCAATAAGTTGGGGCTCAATGTATTATTTATATTCTTAATGGACTCTTCCAGATTATTTCTGATCTGTTTACGCTCCTTGTAAGTTAGATTCAAATTACGTATCTCATGATTTTGGATGAATTTAACGATAGGTAAGATTTCTTCATTTTTCAATTTTATTAAAAGATTTTCGAGGATTAAATTAGAGTTCTCAATTTGATCCCGATTTATCTCTCCAATAGCTTTAATAGCTCCAAGTGGGGTGTTCATTTCATGCGCAACATTTGCAGATAGTGATCCAAGTGCAGCCATTTTCTCTGATCTAAGCAGATCCTCTTTAACAGAGTTCATTATTTCAATACTTCTCCGGTTGTTTTTAACGAAATATTGTGTTAGAATAAATATTGCTGAGGAAACACAAATTATATTAATCGCTGTTAATTTGGCGAAAACAGAACGAGATATTTCGAGAGTAGACAATTCGAAAAAGTAGTCATCGAAGTAACACGAAAACATAGTTAATAGAACATAAGCAATGAGCCACAATCTTCCCGCTTTTGTTCCTGAATAACTAAGACTTGCGGCTAAGGCAAGAAGTGCCCAAAGCATTATTACACCAGAATTTAGGAACCCTCCTAAAACCCATTGCGTAGCAAAGGGTAAAACAAGGCTGATACTTGTTTGAATGAATTGTACCCAATGAAATATTTTCAAATAATGAAAAGTGGTTAAGTTGATCACAGTGATTACCACATAACCGAAGGGTATTATTGAAGCAAGGTTTTGTCCTATAACGAGACAAATAATCCCCCAAAGTATTCCCCCATGAGCCATCAAAATGCCACCATACACAACAAATCGCTTGTTATTTATGGTCAATTGATCATCCTCTGGTAAGATCCCGATTTGACCGATAGCTTGAGTCAAGTAGTTCATAGAACAGAGTAGTATTATTTTTATTCTTTCTTAAAGGTATTACGTCAAAATAATTGTTTTCCACTAACCCTTAATCATGGTAGAAAGATACAATCTTTAGGTCACATAATGTTGAGAAAAAGAAATATATGAGTCTCTAATCGTTTAATTTAAGTACAGCAAGAAATGCCTCTTGAGGAATTTCTACTTTTCCTACTTGACGCATACGTTTCTTTCCTGCTTTCTGCTTCTCTAACAATTTACGTTTACGAGTAATATCTCCTCCATAACATTTTGCGGTTACATCTTTACGCAGCGCTTTTATAGTTTCACGAGCAATAACTTTGGCTCCAATAGCGGCTTGGATTGGAATTTCGAATTGTTGTCTTGGAATAAGCTCCTTAAGTTTCAAACAAATTCTTTTTCCAAGGTCAAAAGCATTACTTCGATGAACAAGGGCGGATAAAGCATCTACTTGGTCTCCATTAAGTAATAAGTCCATTTTGATGAGATCAGATTTTTTATATCCGATTGGGTGATAATCAAAAGAGGCGTAACCTCTAGAAACCGTTTTTAAGCGGTCATAGAAGTCAAAAACAATCTCTCCCATTGGCATTTCGAATGAAAGCTCCACACGGTCTTGTGTTAGGTATACCTGATTTGTTAATTCTCCTCTTTTCTCAATACATAAATTCATTATTTGCCCAACATACTCTGATTTTGTGATTACCTGGGCTTTTATGTAGGGCTCTTCAATCATTTCCATTGCCGCAGGATCAGGAAGCTCAGAAGGATTGTTAACGATAATTGCGTCATCAGGCTTCTTCTTCATGTAGGCTTTATAAGATACGTTGGGAACCGTTGTAATGACAGTCATATTGAATTCACGTTCCAGACGCTCTTGGATAATCTCCATGTGCAACATTCCAAGGAATCCACACCGGAAGCCAAATCCTAGGGCTGCTGAAGACTCCGGCTCAAATACGAGTGATGAGTCGTTAAGTTGCAGCTTTTCCATAGAATATCTCAGCTCCTCATAGTCTTCCGTATCCACAGGGTAAATACCAGAAAAGACCATAGGCTTTACGTCCTCAAAACCTTGAATTGCTTTTTCACACGGATTATTTTCTAGGGTGATAGTGTCTCCAACTTTTACTTCGGCAGCCTTTTTAATTCCGGAAATAATATAGCCCACATCACCTGCTCGAATCTCATTTTTGGAAACCATATTCATTTTGAGAATTCCAATTTCTTCTGCCCCATAGCTACGCCCAGTATTAAAGAACTTGACCTTATCACCTTTACGAATTATACCATTTTTAACTCTAAAGTAAGCAATGATTCCTCTGAAGGAATTAAAAACTGAATCGAATATCATCGCTTCAAGTGGTGCTTTTTCATCTCCCTTTGGAGCTGGGATCCTATGAATAACAGCTTCTAAGATTTCATCTACACCCAGGCCTGTTTTGCCTGACGCCGGAATAACCTCACTTGGGTCACAACCAATCAAATCAACAATTTGATCCGTTACCTCTTCGGGCATTGCACCAGGAAGATCCATTTTATTCAAAATGGGAATAATTTCCAAATCGTGCTCCAAAGCGAGATATAAGTTAGAGATAGTTTGCGCCTCAATTCCCTGCGATGCATCAACAATAAGCAATGCACCCTCACACGCAGCAATTGATCTTGAAACTTCATACGAGAAGTCAACGTGACCTGGAGTATCTATAAGGTTAAGAATATATTCCTCTCCCTTATGAGTATAGTTCATCTGAATTGCATGACTCTTGATGGTTATACCCCTCTCGCGTTCGAGGTCCATGTCATCAAGTGCTTGGTTCTGCATCTCCCGTTCTGAGATAGTTCCGGTAGTTTGAAGCAATCTATCAGCCAAAGTACTTTTACCATGATCGATATGGGCAATGATGCAAAAATTACGGATGTTTTTCATAGAATGGAATACCTTTTTAAATGCTTCCTTTTTAGCGCTCCAAAGGTAATCTAATTTTGTGAAAGCATAATTGTAGCCCTATATTAAATATGAGAGGGAAAGACTGGCATCTTTCCCTCTCAAAACCTAAACTACTACTACTTATGAAAACTAACTTCTACTTGATTGCTTTCCAATAACCGTGCCAAAGTAATTGCAATGGGTTATTTACCGGCCTAATCCTGTATTGTTATATACCAAACGTAGAGCAGGGATAAAAATTATATCCACCCTGATTTTTTAACATTTATTAATTAAAAAAGGGGGCAATTGCCCCCTTTTACAATATCAAGAAGTAAACGCATTTACTTTATATAGATTTTTTTACTTTTTGATCCGGACTCAAAATTAGCAACCAGCATGTAAATACCAGAATTAACTCCTTCGTAGGATACTTCAGTGTTTACATCATCGATCCCAACAGTAGAAAGAACTCTTCCGCTCATGTCTACGATACTGATCTCTCCTCCAAATAGATCTGGAGTAACGTTTACAACTGCTTTGTCAAGGAATGTTTTGAAGTGTACTTTGCTATCTAGCGCGACATCTTCGATTCCTACAGTTTGACCAGCATTGATCGTAAGATCTGCGATAGTATTATAAGCATAATCTTTGATCGTGATTTGAGAACCATCAGGAAGAACGTCCATACGTATCCATCCATAGTGCGTACTTCCACTTACTTGAAACTTTACTCCCAGGTGAACGTCGTTACCAGAGAAACTTCCGAAGCTTCCCGAGTATCCAGGAAGTCCTTGTACGGCATAATTACCAGCGAGTAATCCACCACCACTACCCCAATCATTTCCGGCGTCAATAGGGCTTCCAGCAGACACAGGCGTTACATAAAAGGAACTTCCACTTGTTGAGGTAGATAATGATCCAGCCACCGAATTACCTGATCCAGCACCAACAGCCGCATACGAACCCGTAATCATAAAGCCGTAGTATGAAGTGGAGATGGTAGTAACAACGAAACCATAATCATTCACTAGATCTCCATCAAGATCCATATCATATTGACCTGTGGTATTGTCGATTACAACGTCAGGATTGACATCTGTGTATTGAATTTGGCCATTAACAGCACCAGCCGCCAGGAAAGCACCAGCTGCAGTTGAATACTTTAATAAAATATCTTTCTTTTTCGTAGTATTTTTCATACGCTCTTTTTTTGCACTTTAAATATATATTATTCTGTTCAAAATTCCAATTAAACTCTATTTCTGTATAACGTTGGATCAACAACGGCCGCCATTTTCTCAACGTTTAAGTCAATACCCAAGAAGGCGGCTATTCGCTCTGCCTCCTCCAACGGATTTTCAATAACATTTGAATACTGCACCTTCAAAACCTGGACCTTTGGTTGAGAGTCTGACCAACCCTCTACTTTATTCAATTGATTTTTATAGGCCGTGAATAGAGACATTGGAAGTGCATCCTTTCGCGTGTCTTTACCTAACATTTTCTGCTGCGACGTTATTACTTCTCCGAGATCTCTTTCCATTAAAACTACCTTGTATCCGAATTTTTCTGGTAGAAAGTGAAGTAGCGGAGCTACAATTTTTACAGTCTGACCTTGAGCTTCATCAAGCCAAGCTTGGTCCAGGTGCAGTGATTTGACCTTTTCATACTCCATGTATCCTTTTGGATTGTTGACATCTGCCTTTCGATTACTATCTGTCAACATTGGGGCACCTCCCTCGGCTAGCATCTGCATCATCATTGATGTACCCGAACGAGGGAGACCGGAAACAACAAAGATACTACCAACAATATTCTCTTCGATGAATTTTTCATGATTAACAGCTTTTGATGGCTGATTCAGTTTGTCCTTGTAAATATGGACCAACCACTTATGCGCTTTTCTCATCCCAGGGGATAGTTTTGCTGCCACTTCAAAGGCATTCGCTGCATTCTCAAAATCTTCCAATCTTGCAAGAGTCTCACCGAGGTGATAATGGGCGCGCACATGATTAAAATTAAGTTCTATTGTAATCAAGAACTCATCCATTGCCTCCTCTAGCATATTCCTTCGCAGAAATGAAAACCCTAGACCGTAATGCGCTCCGGCATTAAGTTCATCAATTGCAAGAGCTTTAACATAATATTGTTCGGCATCGTCGAATCTACCTCTACTCAAATTGGTCTTTGCGATATTCAAGCAGACATTTAAATTGGCGGGATTTTTATCAAGAACTTTTTCAAGAATTGGTATGGCTCTATCGATTTTATTTTGAGCGAGTAACAATAATCCCTCAATGTATTCCAGATACATCGGTTCCTCTAGCTCTTTATCCTTGAATGGGTCATTTGGATCCTTTTCTAACCTCTCTTTTTTTAGCGTTTCAAATTCTTTCTTTTCAGCAACTTTTAAATCTTTAATTAACGCTTCGCACTTACTGAATTGGCCTGTTTTCAGATAGGCGCCCGCCAATCGCTTTCCGTATCTGGGAATCAAGCTATTAACAAAAATTTCTTCGAGAATACTGATTCCTTTTTCAATACTATTGCCCTGCATCATACTTCTAGCGAGATAATATTTGCTCTCACGGACAGCCTTATCGACCTTTTCTTGTGCATCAACTCCTTCCATGGGTTCTATATATCCCAGCTCTACTAGCTGTTTCATAGCTTCTTGTGCTGCCCATGGGTCCTCCAATTTTTCTTGCTTGTGCATCCCTGAATTTCCGTTTACGATTTCCCAACTTTCGATGGTATTCGGTTCGATCGGTTCAGAAAATGCCGAAGTCAAAACTTTACCATCCATATCCTCTCCCACAGGTAAACCATAAAGCGTCAGGAGAGTTGGGGTAAGATCAAGAATACTCGCGCCACTAATAGTGCCACCTTTTCTAATTCCAGGACCATTCATTACAATAATTCCATAAGGACTGTGTTCAACAGCGGGTCCGGATGGTTCTTTAGGGATTGACTTTGGCCTTAAATGATCTGAGTGAAATCCATGATCTGAGATCAGAATAACGGTTGTTTCATCGTCGATGAGGTTTAGGGTTCTTTCTAACATCATGTCATGAAAACGATATCCAGCTTCTACTACACCTTTATATTTCTCGAAATCACTCTCAGAAATGAACTCTCTACGTGGAGGATGAAAGCGCATAGCGAGATGACAAAAGTGATCTATAGCATCATGATACACAGCCATGAAATCCCATTCAGTCTCTCTCTGTAAATATGTCGAGGCCGCATGTACTGAGGCTGCATGTGCAATTATTTTAGCTATTCCTTGCGCCCTTTTTTCTTGCGTATGTCCTTCTCCTTCAAAGAGTTTTGGCATGAAAGGAATCAACATTTGTGATGTTAGCTCACTAGGATGTACTCGAAAATCTTTTAAAATTTCTTCATAGCTTTCTGGATGAATAGTACCATCAGGCATATCCCAGTTTTCATCGGAACTTTTATTTGCAACTTGAAAAAGATTAGAAACCATGACGCCATCGATCGGCTCAGCGGGATTACTTGGCCACCAGGAAACAACATTGCTTTTCATATTGTTTTGGTTGAGTATATTCCAAACTGCTTTTACTTTTCGACTTGTTACAGTGACGGGTCTTAATGCTTTCATGTCAGGCGTTGGTTCTATGAAGCCTTGGATCCCATGTTTTTCAGCACGCATTCCAGTCGCCATACTTGTCCAGAGCATTGGAGAAAGTGGGGGATCAAGTGTTTTAACTCTTCCGTAAACACCTCCCTCCATTAACTTCTGAAGGGTTGGCATTTTACCTTCTTGTATCAAAGGCATGATCACTTTCCAGTCAGCGGCATCCCAACCGATTACTAATACTTTATTTGTCAGCTTCTTTCCCATCTTCCTCTTTATTCTTTTTCTCCTTTTTCGCTTTCTCTTTTGCTTCACGCCACAGTTTGATACCAATATCTCCCAATGCTAAAACACCCAAAGATCCATCTGGTGGCATTTGTATTATTTTGTGCTTTTTCATGCTTCAAATTATAGGGATACTAAGATAACCATTTTGCCTCGCTTACTGCGCCGCATAGATTTTAAAAGCCTTCTCTTCGCAGAGAATAGGAAAATTCAATTTGGTTGAAGTACCAAAGCCTTCATGAAGGATGATAATTTTTGATAATCCGAGCGAAATCAAAGAATCAGTATACTGCTGATTTTCAATATTACCGTTATAACCAATCCAACCTTTACGGTGAGCGAAGTACATAGGTGTAGGAACTTCCTCACTATTGATAAATACAAGATCATTCTTTTCTCCAAGCTCGTTCAATATGGATTCAAGATCCTGAGTTGATATTAAGCGTGACGGAATCTTGAAGTCTTGAATGCTATTTCCTACACACTCAACAGCTACAATTAGTATGAATGAAACACGTAAGTATTGCTGTTTGATCTCTGATAGAAAATACCCTGCTAATAGAGCCATAACTGGCACAAATGGAATGACGTAATAGCTGTGATGAGCAAAGGTAAAGCCTGCTTTAAAAATGATGATTAGGAAGGTGAAAAATGTAAGCAATAGAACGAACAGTGTCTTCTTGTCAGATTGTCTTATCGCAGTAAAAATTCCGAGAATGAACAATCCAAATCCAACGAATTTTAACGCTGAATCATAGAATCGGGAAAGAGTCAAGGGTAGATGTTCAATTATTTCAGAAATCCCTTGTGACATGCTTTTTCCCATGAAAAAGTGCCAGAAATCATAAGTCTTTACGAGATGGGGAACCCAAACAAAATACCACCACATGGCTGGAAGCAGTGCTAGTATCATTGCTAATCCAAGAAAGAGACTCTTTTTAGTAGGAGGTCGTTCAACAATTACAATGAGTAATAATGTTGGAAGCAGATATCCACTTGGAAGTTTCGCTAGTACCCCAATTGTTACTAGGGTTGAAGCAATTACGAGTTGAATCAGGCTTCCTTTTTCTTTGAGATAATTGGATGCGAAGTAGATACCTCCTAAAAGAAATGACATAGAAAATGTATCTGGCATGATCTTTCTGGAGAAGACAAACCAAGCTGAGAAGGTAAGAATGAGTGCGCTCCAAAAGGCTCTTTCATGATTCCAATAGCGCCTAACAAGCAGAAAAAAGAAGTAAATTCCGAAGGAAGAAAAGACAAGGTTGATCAGTCTTCCAGACCAATGCTGATATCCGAAAAGTTGATTAGTACCGTAAATGAGGTAATTGAATATTGGGAATTCCATTCCAGTGATTCCTGTTTTCTCTCCTGCGAAGTCTATCCTTGGATAGAAAATATTCGCATCTACTTCTGAGAAGTTACGTGCAACCATTGTTACTGTGGTTTGACGCCAATTATGTCCGGCCTCAAGTGGTGGATTTGTGATTCCAACTAGTCTGATAACGAACGCGAACACGATCCAAAAACGTATATCTTTTAACAGGTGCACAGCGGGAAGTTAAAACAAAAAACGCGAATCCAAATGAATTCGCGTTTCGTGTATTTTTATCTAAACTAAAGCCCCAATAATACTTCAATGGGATCTTTCGATCCAAAAAGCATTCTCTCAGGATTTTCTAACATTTCTTTCACTTTAACAAGGAAACTAACAGATTCCTTACCGTCAATGATTCGGTGGTCATACGATAATGCAACGTACATTATCGGTCTGACTACAACCTTTCCATCAATTGCTACAGGTCTTTCAACAATATTGTGCATTCCGAGAATAGCAGATTGTGGAGGGTTAATGATCGGTGTAGATAACATTGATCCGAATACACCACCATTGGTAATCGTGAAAGTTCCACCTGCCATCTCATCTGGAGTGATCTTTCCATCTCTCGCTCTAATCGCAAGTCTCTTGATTTCACGCTCGATCTCTGCTAATGATAACTGCTCAGCATTGCGTACAACAGGTACCATTAGACCTTTTGGTGAAGAAACTGCGATACCGATATCTGCATAATCATGCAAGACCATTTCTTTTCCGTCTATCTGAGCATTAACAGCTGGAAAAAGATTTAATGCTTCAGTACATGCTTTCGTAAAGAAGGACATGAACCCTAGGTTCACTTCATGGTGATCAGCAAATGCTTTTTTGTATTTCGTTCGTAGGTCCATGATTGGCTTCATATCAACTTCATTGAAAGTCGTCAACATTGCTGTGTCGTTTTTGACAGATACAAGTCGTTCTGCAATTTTACGACGCATCATAGACATTTTCTCGCGGTTCTGCTCACGAGTACCTCCCCATCCTTGTGCATCAGTAGTAGAGAATCCTCCTGCCATCGCACTAATAACATCTTGCTTGGTTATTCTTCCTCCTTTACCAGTACCTTTTATTTGTGATGACGAAACATTGTTTTCTGCCATTATTTTTGCCGCAGCCGGTGATGGAGTTCCAGCAGCATAGGATACTGCCTCTTTCACTGGATTAGGACTTGGAATTGGAGCCTCTTTCTTGACAGGTTCAGTTGCCGGAACAGGTGCCTCTTCAATTTTTTCAGATTCATCTCTAGAAACAAAGTCTGCAGGAGGTTCAGCAGATGTATCAATAATGCAAACAACTGCACCTACTGCAACAGCATCGCCCTCTTCTGCTTTTAATGTAATTGTGCCACTTGCTTCCGCTGGAAGTTCTAGTGTTGCTTTATCTGAATCAACTTCTGCGATGGCCTGATCCTTTTCTACAAAATCGCCATCTGAAACAAGCCATTGAGCAATCTCAACTTCTGAGATTGATTCTCCCGGGCTCGGTACTTTCATTTCTAATACAGACATCTTTCTCTGTTTATAGTGTAATTAATTTATGCTTTTACTTGAGCGTATGAAAATAATTCATCGAATAATCTTTCTAATCTTCGTTTGTGAAGGTCATGAGAGCCTTCAGCAGCGGCTGCCGAGGCGAGTCGACAAACACCAATCAGGTTTTTGTCTCTCAGTGCCATTGCCATATATGTCCATGCACCCATGTTCGCCGGTTCCTCCTGTGCCCAGATAATATTCGTTGCGTTTTTGTATTTCGCTAGCACTTCATTGATCTGTTTCTCAGGAAGTGGATAAAGTTGTTCTACGCGAACAAATGCCATATTGTCAACTCCCAATTCCTCTGCTTTCTCTGTAGCTTCGTAATAGAATTTGCCAGTACATAGCACCACTGTGTCTACATTCTCAACTGTTGCTTTAGGGTCATCCAATACTTCCTGGAATCTACCTTCTGCCATTTCATTAAGCGAGGAGACCGCCTTTTGATGGCGTAATATCATCTTTGGAGAGAATACGACCAAAGGCTTTCTAAACTCCCGTTTTAATTGTCTTCTCAACAAGTGAAAATGATTTGCAGGCGTTGAAGTATTACAAACCTGAATGTTAAGGTCGGCACACTGCTGAAGGAAGCGCTCCATACGACCGCTTGAGTGCTCAGCACCTTGTCCTTCATAACCGTGAGGTAATAACATCACAAGTCCACTTTGTGTAGCCCACTTATCCTCACCAGCAGTGATGAATTGATCAACCATTATCTGCGCTCCGTTGTAGAAGTCACCGAATTGTGCTTCCCAAATAGTTAAGCCATTCGGAGTAGCCAATGAATAACCGTACTCATAACCAAGCACCCCGTACTCCGATAAGAATGAATTGTAGATCGAGAAGTTAGCCTGACCTTTCTCAAGCATATTCAATGTGATCACCTCTTCCTCTGTATCTTCTGCCTTTACAACAGCGTGACGGTGAGAAAAGGTACCACGCTCAACATCCTGTCCGGTAAGACGGATTGAGTGACCCTCAACCAATAATGTTGCGTAGGCAAGCATTTCAGCAGCTCCCCAATCTAGACGATTTTCCTCGATAGAATTTAGTCGATCTTTGAATATTTTAGCAATCTTTCTAAAATATTTTTTCCCTTCAGGAAGCGTTGACAATTTACGACCAAGCTCTAATAATTTCTTCTTTGAAATTCCAGTAGGAGGCGATTGACTGAAATCCTTTTCGTTCGCATGACGAAACCCATCCCAATCAGAGCTTAAAAAATCGTAAACGAGAGCCTTTTCATTTTTACGCGATTCGTTAAATTCTTCTTCTAAGTAATCATTGTAATCTTCAATGATTTTCTTCGATTCAGCCTGGTTAATGATTCCCTCCGCCTCTAGTTGTTTGAAATAAATATCTCTTGGATTCGGATGTTTTGATATCAGATTGTAAAGGTTAGGTTGGGTGAACTTTGGCTCGTCACCTTCATTGTGCCCATATTTGCGATATCCCAAGAGGTCGATAAAAACATCGCTGTTGAAGTGCTGACGGTATTCCATCGCAATCTGCATAACCTGAATAACAGCCTCAACGTCATCTCCATTTACATGAAAAACAGGGGACAAAGTTGTTTTCGCCACATCCGTGCAATAAGTTGATGATCTCCCATCTAGGTAGTTTGTGGTAAAGCCGACTTGATTATTTGTGACAATATGAATTGTCCCACCTGTTTTAAAACCATCCAGTTGGGCCATCTGCACCGTTTCATAAACGACACCCTGACCTGCAATTGCAGCATCACCATGAATAAGTACGGGACATACTTTGCCAATATCATTATTATAAATGTTATCAACTTTTGCCCGAGCTATTCCTTCAACTACTGGGTTGACAGCCTCTAGGTGGGATGGATTTGGTGAAAGCGTTAGTGTCAATTGTTTACCATTCTCAGCCGTAACCACTGAAGTAAACCCTTGGTGATATTTCACATCGCCATCGAAACGAAAGTCTTGATCGAATTCTTTTCCTTCGAATTCAGAGAAGATATCTCTTGGACGTTTTTCAAAGATATTAGTTAATGTATTGAGCCGGCCCCGGTGTGCCATTCCAACGACGAATTGCTCAACTCCATTCTCAGATCCCTTTTGGATTAAAGCGTCTAAACCAGGGACAAGAACTTCAAGTCCTTCTACGGAAAAACGCTTTTGTCCAACAAATTTCTTGCCTAGGAAAGATTCAAAACCTGCTGTAATTGCCAATTTACGATAGATTTCTTTTTTATCGCGATCACTAAGCTGCGGTCTGTTCTTTAATTCGATTGCATTTTTGAACCATTCTACTCTATCTGGTTCACGCATGTACATGAACTCGATACCTATTGATTGACAATAAGTTTCCTCGAGGTAATCGATGATAACTCTTAATGTTGTGGCTCCAATGCTAATTTCCTCTCCAGCCTGAAAAACTGTATCTAAGTCTTCCTCACCTAAACCAAAATTCTCAATAGCTAAGGTGGGGGCATACTTGCGGCGTTCTCGAACGGGATTGGTTTTTGTGAAGAGATGTCCCCTTGACCTATATCCATTAATGAGATCGAGCACTTTAAACTCTTTCTGAAAATTTTCAGGAATTTCTTCCTCATCGAAATTGGTTCTTGCAAACTCAAATCCCTCGAAGAATTTTTGCCAGCCAATGTCTACACTCTCCGGCTTTTGGAGATATTGCTTGTATAAATGGTCAATCGCGTTCAAATCCGCATTGCCTACGAAGGATACTTTGTCCATGGTATTTCTGCACAATTCTGGATAAACAAAGTTAGAGAAAGTACTTCACTTAACATGTCGGTAACAAGCTAAATTTGAAATATTTTGTTAGAATTTTAAAATTTTGTTCTGAAGTAGACCTTAAAGGCTTCACGCCGTATGATCAAGGCTGAAAGTTCTTCAATTGGATTTTCCTCGGTAATTGCTTGTAGGAACTTACTTTGCGGGATATCAATCTGGTAATTTATTTGAAGCAGTTGCCTTTCTCCGAGACGCATTACTCTGTCGAGTGCATCTGTAACAATCGAGAAAATAGCTTCGTAATCGAGCTCTTTTTCTAGTAAAATATTGTCTACTGTTAAACCTTGAACAGAAAAATCCTTGTGGATTTGCTGTTGGGTTTGTAATACAAACTCAGGTATTCTGAATTGTTCCAGAACCTGTTTCCTCGAGAGTATAAACTCCATTATCGTACTCCTGAACCAGGTTCAAATTCCTTTTCCGGAGAAACAAAGGCAAGTTCACCCTCCGCATTTTCTGCCATTAGGATCATTCCCTGTGATTCAATACCTCTGATCTTTCGCGGAGCAAGATTCAACAGTACAGTAACAGTTTTACCGATCACTTCTTCAGTTGAATAGTGTTGAGCGATTCCGGAAACGATGGTACGCGTATCTATACCTGTGTCCACCGTTAATTTCAAAAGTTTATCTGCTTTCTCAACTTTTTCAGCAGTAAGGATTTTTCCTAGGCGGACATCCATTTTCATGAAATCATCAAAAGATGTTTCCTCTTTTTGCGGTTCAAATTTCATGTTTTCTTTGGCTTTTTCTTCAAGTAACTTAACCTCGGCTTCAACAAGTTCATCGTCCACTTTTGTGAATAGGATCTCTGGCTTGTTTATTCGATGACCTGCGTTCAATAGATCATTGGAACCAGCGTTATTCCAATTATTATTCGAAATGTTCAAGAACGCCTCCAATTTGCTTGCTATGTTTGGAAGGAACGGTTGCAATACGATGCTCAAATTAGCAGTGATCTGCAATGCAATATTCATGATTGTTTTGACTCGCTCTGGATCTGTTTTGATCAATTTCCAAGGCTCCGTATCTGCTAGATATTTATTTCCTAGTCTCGCAAGATTCATTGCTTCGGCCTGAGCTTCTCGAAGTTTGTATTGATATGTCAATTTTGCGATCCTTCTTGGAATGCTCGCCATCTCTTCAAGTACATGTTTGTCCTCGTCGTTCAGCTCATTTACCTGAGGCACAAGGCCATCATAATATTTATGCGTAAGCACTAAAGCTCTGTTCACGAAGTTCCCGAGAATGTCTGCCAACTCACTGTTAATTCGAGTTTGAAATTCTTTCCAAGTGAACTCACTGTCTTTCGTTTCAGGAGCAATGGAAGTTAATACATATTTCAACTCATCGATACGGTTCGGATACCTTTCTATGTATTCGTGTAACCAGACAGCCCAGTTTCTTGAAGTAGAGAATTTCCCGCCTTCGAGATTAAGGAATTCATATGCAGGGACGTTTTCAGGCAGAATAAGTCCTCCATGAGCCTTCAGGAGTATCGGGAAAATGATAGCGTGGAAAACGATGTTATCTTTACCAATAAAATGCACCAATTTGCGGTCTCTAGTCCAGTAATCCTCCCAGTTTTTACCGTTATCCTGTGCCCATTGTTTTGTTGCAGAAATATATCCGATCGGTGCGTCTAACCATACGTAAAGGACCTTCCCATCTGCACCCTCAACCGGTACTTTTACACCCCAGTCGAGATCGCGCGTCATCGCCCGCGGACGCAATCCGTTATCGATCCATGACATACATTGACCAATCACCTGGTTTCTCCATTTTGATGCATCGTGCTGTAACTCTCCGTTTAACTCACCTTTCTGGATCCAGTCTTTCAACCATCCTTCGTGGTCCTGCATTGGTAGGTACCAGTGATATGTTTCTTTCAGAATTGGCTTCTTTCCGCTTAAGGTTGAGAGTGGGTTGATCAAGTCGGCTGGACTCAATGATGTTCCACAGCTTTCACACTGATCTCCATATGCGTTTTCACTCTTACAATTAGGACAAGTTCCTGCGATGTATCTGTCAGCCAAAAACTGTTTGAACTCTTCATCATAGAACTGCTCACTTGTTTCTTTGGTGAACAGTCCTTCGTTATTAAGCCTCTTAAAAAAGTCCTTAGCGGTTTCATGGTGCAATTCAGCTGAAGTCCTGTGAAAGATGTCAAATGAGATATTAAAGTCATTAAAGGCTTTACCGATAACACTATTGTATTTATCTACAATTTCCTGTGGAGATATACCTTCTTTTTTGGCACGCAATGTGATTGCAGCGCCGTGTTCATCAGATCCACAAATGAAAGCGACATCGTGATCATTCATCCGAAGAAAACGAACAAAAATATCTGCCGGGAGATACACCCCTGCAACGTGACCAAGATGGAGTGGACCGTTGGCATATGGCAGTGCCGCAGTTACTGTGAATTTTTCTTTTGGCATCAACAATGTATTTAGACCGCAAAGATAAATAAAAGTCAGACCTTCGTCAGGCTATATTTTTTCTCAATGAATTTGATGTCAAACTCTTCCAATTCGTTCAGAATAGGATTGTATAATTCAGGTTTGATTGGAAG
Source organism: Crocinitomicaceae bacterium (assembly GCA_023254905.1). Lineage (GTDB taxonomy): Bacteria > Bacteroidota > Bacteroidia > Flavobacteriales_D > Crocinitomicaceae > UBA4466. Next base: position 37,076 of record JALRKF010000023.1, read on the forward strand.
GGTCACACCTCTTTCTTTCACTTCACCTTTGAGGATCATTTTGGCACAGATCGCAGCAGGTAATCCAACAGTATTCGACATTGATGTATACAGCTGATCTTCTCCAATGTTTACCATGTGTGATTCAACGCGATATTGTTCACCATTAAGCTCATATTCAAACTCATGAACCATCACAAGCATGTCTTTATCACCGTGATCCAGGGATAACTTACGCACCAATATTTCCTGAAGTAGCTGAGCGGGTGTAGCTTTTTCCAAATCGAAAATAGGCTCTCGATTAAAGATGCCAAGCCACTCAAACTTGTCGAATAGATGAAGTCTATCCTCTCCGAGGAAGTCTTTGAATTTGTCTTCTACCGTTTTGCTCTTATCGTAGGGCAAGAATGCATTGATAAATGAGCGAGGGGTTAAGCCTTTTGAAATTTGCATTTCATAACGGTCATCGGTAATACCTAACTCAATGAACACATTCCATGCTTGACAGAATCCAGGTCTTCTTAAAGTACCCCTGAAGATTGTTGGAATATCCTCAATTCCGTAAATAGATCTGTACGATAAAGAATCTCGATTTGCATATCCAACAAAATCTCCATAGCCATCTATTTGGATATGATCCAACCGATTGAATAATCTGTTGTATGGAATATATTTGTATTCGTTATTTCGAATGAAGCATGCTGACCCACCTTGTCCTGCTAGAACTACATTTCGCGGGTTCCAAGTAAACTTGTAGTTCCAAGGATTATTATCACTTTCAGGCGCAATTAAACCTCCACAAAAGGATTTAAAGCTGGTAAGCTTACCTCCCTTTTCCTTTACGGCATCAATAATTTTCATCGCACTCATATGGTCAATACCCGGATCTACACCAATCTCATTCATAATAACAATTCCAGCATCTTTCGCTTCTCGATCCAGATCCTTCATCTCGGCAGAAATATAAGATGGTGTTATAAGGTCCGTTTTTAAATCTATACAATCTCGAGCTACTTCAGGATGAAAGCGAGCAGGCAACATAGATATTACCAGGTCCGATTTTTTTATTTCTGGTCTTCTTTCTTCTGCATCCAAAGCGTTAAAAGCCATAGGTATTCCGTTCACATGTCCGTCGATCTTGCTTTTTACAAGGTCGATATCACGGTCAACAACTCGAATTTGCCAATTGTAATGAACAGACTTTTCAAGTAAGTATTTGATAAGTGAGGAAGAGGAAAGCCCTGCTCCGAGGACAAGAATTCTTTTCATAGTTCGTTGTTGTAGATCAAAAGTAGGGAATGAAATAAACGCATCAAAGCGTTAAATAAAATTATTATACACGAACAAACTGTTAAAAATTCAAATTCTTGAAATGCTATTTAATAATCCTCTAATTCTGCGCTGAATGCTCATTTCTTTGGTTGTTCCAAAGGAAGAAAAAGTTATTTTTGTGGAAAAGCACACGTTAAGTATTTATGGGTAGAGCATTTGAATATCGCAGAGCAGCGAAAGAAAAAAGATGGGATAAAATGTCAAAACTTTTTCCGCGATTAGGAAAAGCAATAACCATTGCAGCCAAGGAGGGTGGTCCTGATCCTGACATGAATGCCACTTTACGCACAGCTATTAAGAATGCCAAGGCACAAAACATGCCGAAGGATAATATTGAAGCGGCTATTAAAAGAGCTTCAGCAAAGGATGCAGAGGAATTCACGGAGATTATTTATGAGGGTAAAGGGCCGCATGGTGTTTTAGTATATGTAGAATGTGCAACGGATAATCCTACAAGAACGATTGCTAATGTGAAATCTTACTTCAATAAAGCTGGAGGTGGGGTTGTTCCCAATGGCTCATTTGAGTATATGTTTAATAGAAAGGCTGTTTTTGAGATTGAGAAAACAGAAGACATGGATATCGAGGAAATGGAGCTTGAGTTGATTGATTTCGGATTAGAAGAAATAGAGGAGAATGAGGGAATCATTTATGTGTTTGGGGATTATAAATCATTTGGCTCATTATCAAATGCACTGGATAGAATGGAGTTGGACGTGAAAAAATCGGATCTACAACGGATTCCTACGCAACCTGTACAATTCAGTGAAGAACAGATTGAAGAGATTGAAAAAATGCTAGACAAGATTGAGGATGATGATGATATTCAGAATGTTTTCACCAATATCGCTTAGTTTTTAAGGGATCTGAATAATAAAATAGAAAAAACGGAGTTATTTGACTACTAAAAATTGATCGCATTAACTGATGATTAAGAGGAACATTAAACATTTTATTGCAGCCATTCTAAGCATTGTATTGATAGCTTGCTCGACTGAAAAGAATACACTCGTCAGTCGGTCTTACCATGGAATGACAGCACGTTATAATGGTTACTTCAACGCGACAGAACTTATTCGGCAATCAATGGATTCCTACACCGATTCTCGGGCAGAGGATTATTACAGTGTACTCGAAATAAACGTTATTCCAAATGAGGAAGAGGTTGTAGCAATGTATCCTGCCATCGATACAGCTATTGCAAAATGTAAGAAAGTAATCCAGAAGCATAGCATGCCCAGTAATGACCGCCCCCACCTTAAAAAGGAGGAGCATAATAAATGGATTGATGAGAACTGGACAATGATAGGAATTGCATCCTATTTGAGAAGAGACTACGAGGGAGCGATGAAAAGCTTTAAGTATGTTCGAAAATTCTATAAAAATGATCCGTCCTTGTACATAGGAGAGCTTTGGATGGCGAAAACGAACATAGCTAAAGGCAGGCTCCCAGAGGCAAAGTTTAATCTTGAAAACTTGGATAAGGCGATGGATGCTCAAGAGAATTCTGCGACGAAGAAAAAATCAAAGTTAAAGTCTAAAAAAAGCGCTGAAGAACCTGCAAAATTCCCTAAAAAAATACTCGCTGATTTTGAGAGAACGAAAGCCGAATTAGCACTTATTAAAGGAAACAAAAAGGAGGCGATCAAGTTTCTCGAAGAGTCTTTGAAATACAAACAGGATAATGGGCAAAGAGCCAGAACTCACTTTGTTCTCGGACAGCTGTATGAAGAGCAAAGTGAAAACGGAAATGCGGTAAAACATTATGCAAAGGTCATAAAGGGAAACGCTAAGTATGAGATGGTGTTGAATGCCAAGATAAAAAAAGCTTTTCTTGGAAGTAGAAATGAACAAAAGAAAGACTTATTTCAATTGATCAAAGATGCCAAAAATGCCGAGTACCGAGATCAGATTTACTATGCTTTGGCAGGGATTGAGCTTAAAGAAAAGAACGAGGCAAAGGCAATTGAGTACCTCACTCTATCAGCCTTCTATTCAAATAAAAACACAAGGCAAAAGGGGATGGCTTATGAGAAGTTAGGAGATCTTCGATTTGCTAAAAGAGATTATGTTCGTGCACAGAAATATTACGATTCGTGTGCGAATGTGATACCAGAATCATATCCGAATGCTGAGGCGATTAGAAATAAAGCGGAAAACCTTGCAAACCTCGTAGTTGCTGTGGAAACAGCAATGTATGAAGATAGTGTGCAACGCATCGCAGCTATGCCAACACAACAGCGACATGCGTACTTAGAAAAATTGATTAAAAAGATAAAGGAGGAAGAACAAAAGCGAAAGGAGAGAGAAGCAATCCGTTTACGTGAGCTTCAAGAAAACCAAACAAGTTTTACAGATGATGCAGCTGGATCTAAATTCTACTGGAATAACGAGAAAATGGTTCGAGACGGTAAACAAGAGTTTAAAAGGTTGTGGAGTGAGCGTCTTGATGAGGATGACTGGAGGAGATCCGAGAAAATGCCAACCATAAGTATGGTAGAGGATTCAGAGGATAACGACTCTATAATAGCCCAGCGAGAAGATACACTCAGTGTGGAAATGCTGGAAGCAAACTTACCATTAACAGAAGAGAAACTTAAAATAAGCAACGAAAGGTTGCTCGAGGCTTATTACAATGCAGGTGTGATTTACAACAAAGAGCTTAATGAGGAAAATACAGCTTCCGATTACCTTGAAAAAGTCATAGAACATCGAGTAGAAGATAAGCACAAACTGTTATCTGCTTTCGAATTGTACAAGATTTATGAAATCAAAAATACTGGGCGTTCAGAGCGTTATAAAAGGTACATCCTGGATAACTATCCCGCAAGCGATTTTGCATTATATCTGAATGACCCTGATTATTTTAAGAAAAAGAGGGAGATGGATGCTCTTGCCGAGCAGGAATATATTACTCTACTTGAAAGATACAATCGAGGAATCTACTATCCTGTGATTTCAAGATCGGACAAAGTCATCCTCAATGAACCCGATAATAAGTTTAGAGCAAAATATATATTGCTAAAAGCTTTAGCAAAAGGACAGGTCACGGAAAACAAGAAAGAGTTAATACCAATTTTACAAGTGATAATCTCGGAATACCCAGAATCCCTAGAAGCGGAAAGAGCCCAAGAAATGATCAATATAATAAACAATGGCTATTCTGTTAGCGAGGAGTACGACTTTGATAAAAAGTCGACCTTTAATTACGACAATAATGCTAAATTGAAGGTCATTTTAGTACTTGAAAAGGATGTAAGCTCAAATTCGGCTAAGGCAAGAATTGTAGACTTTAACCGTGAATTCTTTAGTAGACAGCGAATTAATGTATCTTCGTCGGCATATTCGAGTGAGCAGAGTATTGTGATGATGAGTGATTTTGATAACGAATCAGCGGCGTCTGAATATATCCGTGTATTCAAACAAACCCGCAAGCATCTTTTGGACCTTCAGGAGGGAAACATTATGATGGTCACAGATGATAATTTGAAGGTAGTTATTCAGCAACGTAAGTTGAGAGAATACGAGACCTTTTATGAGGAATATTATTAATAAGGAATAAAAATGAGAGGAAAGACACCAACAGAAAGCCCAGACAGATTAAATGTAATTGTGGAAGGGTCAAAAGTTATTGGAGATATTATTACTGAGTCAAATTTGCGCATTGATGGTGAGGTTTCAGGGAATGTTACATCAGCTTCGAAAGTAGTTATTGGAGTAAATGGAAAGGTCAAAGGAAACCTTTCTTGTAAAAATGCAGATATTGAAGGTTATGTTGATGGTATCATCAAAACAGAGAGCCTACTTTCGTTAAGAGCAAATGCCAACGTTACCGGTGAGATCTCTACTTCGAAAATACAGATTGATGAAGGCGCTAAATTTTCCGGTAATTGTAAGATGAATAATATGACTAAAATCAGCTCAACAGCTGATGTCGAAATGGAGAAAAAGCAGGGGGTAGCATATTAGAACAGTTTAAGATTTGAAACCCTCTGGTAAGTTTTTGATTTTAACGGGGATAGCTATGCAAATGGGCATAACTATTTTTGCAGGAGCATACTTTGGTAAATATCTTGATGAGCACTACCCGAGTTCAAAGAAATGGTTTACCATGCTTTTTTATCCCTTTGCTATCGCTATAGCAATGTATACCGGTATTTTCGGTGGATGGATGGCGGCAATGTTCGGAAACTATGCACCTACAGCAGACTTCATTGCTGGGATTCAAGAAGACTTCGTGGGGTTTCACGTCACCTATGCCTTCATTAAATCGTTGGTGTTTGCTGTTATCATTGCTACCCTACCCGCCTATCACGGCTATTACCTAAAAGGTGGAGCATTAGAGGTCGGAAAAGCAGCTACTGTATCATTTATCTGGACGAGTGTTGTTATAATCATTGTCAACTATGTGCTCACTCAATTACTCTTAGGCTAATGATACAAGTAGAGCACATATCAAAGGCATTCGGAGAAGCCACCGTACTCAATGACATCAGTACCACTTTTGAGCGCGGTAAAACAAACCTCATAATAGGTCAGAGTGGATCGGGTAAAACAGTCTTTCTAAAATCGTTGATTGGCCTGCATGAGACCGATAAGGGTCGAATTGCATTCGATGGAGTCTATCTTGACACTTTAGAGCGCGATGAGCAGCGTGAACTTCGAAAAGCAATGGGGATGGTCTTTCAGGGAAGCGCATTATTCGACTCTATGACGGTAGCCGAAAATGTTTGTTTTCCACTTCAAATGTTCACCTCCTATTCTTCTAAAGAAAAGAGCGAACAGGTAGACCGTGTATTAGAGCGCGTTAATCTTGTTGATGCACATCAGAAATTCCCTTCTGAACTCTCTGGAGGTATGAAGAAACGTGTGGCCATTGCGCGTGCCATTGTTATGAATCCCAAGTTTCTTTTTTGCGACGAACCTAACTCGGGGCTTGATCCCAAAACCGCTATTCTCATCGACGACCTGATTCAGGAGATCACAAGAGAATACAATATCACTACCCTTATCAACACCCATGATATGAACTCCGTCATGCAAATTGGTGAAAAGATCGTCTTTCTAAAAGAAGGTAACGTGGCTTGGGAGGGCAGTAAAGAAGAAATCTTTGTTACCGACAATCAGGCGATCAGCGATTTCGTTTATGCCTCTGATTTGTATCAGAATGTACGCAAAGTTTACATCGAGAAAGCCAAAAGCAAGGCCTAGTCTTTCACCTCTAACACTACATTTTTTTGTTGCAGTCGTGTTTTAAGCCAAGCCTCTAGACGCGTAGAAAGTTCTGATTTTCGTGACGTATCCAATTCCCCGAGCCATTGCACTTCAAATACCTGCAAGGTGTCTTGACGTGAAAAATCGGTTTGAATCTTTGCACCATAACTCATTTGTATACCACCCGCATTGATTGATAATGATACGTTTGATAATGTAATACCTCCAGTACCTTGGAAAGTAAATGGTGAATTAATAACACTTACGGCACCTTGTTGTATAGTCACATGATTCGTACCGACTA
>JALRKF010000028.1 GCA_023254905.1 Crocinitomicaceae bacterium
GATGAAGCCTTGGGCTCCCGAATTTTCCAAGTAGTTATCCAACCAGTCTCTAATATGATCAGCTATTAACTTAATAACCTTTATTATTTAATTAGAATAATATGGACAACTTGAACATCAACTGTCCTTGAGTCGCTGAGTTTGAGAAGTAATCCTTGTTGTAGTTCCCTGTAGATGGATCCTCAGAATTCGTGTACAAAAATTCTTTTTGCTTATTCTCGTTACGAGAAGAATGTAGAGGAGTGAATCCATAGTAATAACCAATCTCAGCCACCAAACAAGTACTTCCAGTAAAGTTCCACTCTGCTCCTCCGACAAGACCAACAGCGGATTTAAAAAAGAACATCTCACCAGGAGCTTTCATTCCTTCTTTAGAAGACTCCTCAAGAGTTGCTACGAAAACAGTATTCTCAGCTCCGTTAGTTGGATCCGCATCACTTGCAGAAATAAGTGCCTGGTCAGAATCAAATCCACTGTCATTGATTGTATTTGACAACAAGAAGCTGTTTCTCAATCCAAATTTTCCGAAATAACGGAAGTACCCTATATAATTCGTTCTAAATAATATCATTGTTGGGATTGAAAGATAAACCGGCTTTTGCTCTCTTGAAGTGAGCTGGAAGATTTGATTGTCCGTTCCATCAGCCTCCGTAAGGATCTCTTTGTCGCTGTATCTGTAATATACTTCTTGATTTCCAGCTTGGTACTTTAATTTTTCGAAATCGAATTCGATTCCCGTTGTAAGTCCGATAGTCTCAGTAAAACTGAAGTTTACATTCGCACCGATCGTCAGATCAGTACCAACACCATTCGTGGCCATGTTCTCAGTTCCCATATTCTGGAAGTTCAGTCCGAGGCCTGTTACCAATCCTGCCTGAACCGATTTGTCAGCAGCAGCTTGTGCAGATGCAAATCCTGCCATTGTGGAGATTACGACTAATAGAATAAGATTTTTCATAGTTCAATAGTTGTTACGGCAAAGTAGTTATTTCCCGCATGAATACTTACTTTTGAAGTACGAAATTAAAGAATTTATATGACTCTCAAAAGTCTTTTTTGTTCACCCGCAGTAGTACTTCTATTGTCTTCATGTTCTCATGATCCATTAGATGTCAATGCCTCTCAGCAAGACCTTGCTTTGCAGTTTGTAAATATGGATTCTGTCCTGGTAAATTCTGATTCAACGTCATTTATAGCAACTCACAATAACTGGAAACAAACGATGCCTGATATTTATAATTATCAGCTTGGATATTGTCTACAGCTACCACAATTATCTGCTGAGGAGACATATATTCGCATAAAAACTTTTCGTTCTGACGATTACATAAAATCCTTAGAAAATGAGATTTCGACCATTTTCACAAGGAAAAGGCTCACTGAATTCGAAGAACAGGTAATCGAAGGATTTAAACGATTGAAATATCATTGCCCTGATCAACAAATTCCAGAAAAAATTATCTTCTTGAATTCATTATACGCAAGTAATGTATTTTGCACAGAGAAAGAGATTGGGGTTGGTTTGGAAAGATACCTTGGATCAAAATCAAAATCAATTGAGGCTTTGCCAGAACAAGAATTTTATGATTGGATTAAGGAAGCTATGGACGAAAAGTTTCTGGTGAGAGATATCTTTACAGGATGGATTTCCACACACTTTATGGATGAACCTAAAGGAAGTTTGATTGAGCAAATGATTCATTGGGGGAAAATCATTTATTTGACAGAGGCGGCAATACCTGATGCATCAAAGCATCTCATAATGCGCTATGAAGAGAATGATCTCGAATGGGCAATGAAAAACGAATTTGGTTTTTGGAAATATCTTGTCAATGAAAAGCTACTTTTCAAAATAGATGAGCTGAATATTATTAATATGCTCAAAGAAGGTCCTTTTACGCCAGGTTTACCGGAGAGGGGACCCGATAGATTAGGGCAATATTTGGGTTGGCAAATGGTTAAACAATATGTGGAATCTAAGGAAGTTCCGCTTAAAGAACTTTCAGATATACCGTACAACGATATTTTGCAGAATTACGAAATAGAATAAAATGGCAGAAGAAAATATTACAAAAACATCAGAGATTAAAGTCCAAATTGGGTTAAATGACAATAATTTACCAATTCGAATGAAATGGACGGCAACTGACGGCAATGTTGATAATCAAGAGGCACGCGCTATGCTCCTATCATTGTGGGATCCAAATGAGAAGAATACCATGAAAATAGATCTTTGGACGAAAGATATGTCTGTAGAAGAAATGAAACAATTTTTTCACCAAACGCTATTGACTCTGTCTGATACTTTTGAGAAGGCCACCGGTGAACATAAAATTTGTGAAGATTTGAGAGACTATTGCTATCACTTTGCAGATAAAATGGATATTCTTCCATCGGAGTAATGGTCGCTGCGGGTAATCTGAGGAAAATGAAAACGGAACTGGATGACCAGATCCGTTACCAATTGCGTCTTTCCCACGAGATTGAGATGAATCAAATCGTAGGTAAACGAATCACTTTAAATTGGTTGGGTACTATTAATTGCCAAAAGTGCAGTAAAATCACAAATAAGAGCTTTGGTGAGGGCTTTTGTTATAACTGTTTTATATCTGCTCCGGAGGCTGCTGAGTGCATATTACGACCAGAATTGTGCAGGGCTCATTTGGGAGGAGGACGCGACCCTGACTGGGAGCAGGAACACCATAATCGTCCACATGTGGTTTATCTGGCGGCTTCAAGTGCTGTAAAAGTAGGGATTACAAGATTAGAACAGATTCCTACCAGATGGATCGATCAAGGGGCAAGCGCAGCAATTAAATTAGCAATTACACCCAATCGATATAAGGCTGGAGCTATGGAAGTAGCGCTAAAAGATGTATTCACTGACAAGACACATTGGCAAAAAATGCTGAAGAATGATATTGACCCCTTTATCGACCTTATGGAAGAGAAATGGGCATTAGAAGAGCATTTACCTTCAGATATTACCGATCAATTTACAGAAGATGATGAGATCATAGAATTGAATTATCCAGTTCTTGAATACCCTCAAAAAGTGAAAAGCATTTCTTTCGATAAAGTTCCTAAGATTTCCGGAAAGTTAAATGGAATTAAAGGACAATATTTAATCTTCGAGGGTGGTTTGGTTCTTAACATAAGAAAACATACAGGTTATTATGTTGAAGTGGAGTATTAGTTAGAAGGCAAATAGTAAATAGACAGATGGCAAAGAATAAACTCAAGAGATTCGCTGCGGTAAAGGATTTCCCTCATTTCTATGAGCCCATAATTAATGAACCATTTCCTTTGAAAGGAAAATGGAGACAGGATCATTTTAAGAATGACAATCCGATCGTGATTGAGCTCGGTTGCGGTAAGGGGGAATACTCTGTTGGTTTAGCAAAGCACTATCTAGAAAAAAATTTTATTGGAGTTGATATTAAGGGGTCGAGGATGTTTGTTGGAGCGGAGGAGGCGTTAGAGGGAGGAATGAATAATGTTGCTTTTCTCAGGACTCGAATTGATTTTATAACTGACTTTTTTGGGGAAGGTGAAGTAGATGAAATATGGCTCACTTTTTCAGATCCTCAACGGAAGAAACCAAGAAAGAGATTGACGTCACCATTGTTTATTGAGCGTTACAGAAAGATACTTAAGCCGGGAGGAATCGTCCATTTGAAAACTGACAGTGATCTCCTTTTTGAGTACACAGAAGAACAGATCAACGATCATAAATATGATTGTTTGGAGCTGACCTGGGATCTGTACAGAGAGTTACCTGAAAACATCGATCCCGTGACACGTGAGATCTTTCATATTAAAACTCACTACGAAAAACTCTTCACAGCGAAAGGATCGGTAATTAAATACTGTAAATTTAAGATCGATTAAGCTACCTTAAGCTTCGCTAATTTCGACTTTGAGAACTGCGCTTCAGCATATGCTTTTGTTACTCGAAATTCTTTATCATCTTTTGAAGGAAGCTCAAACATGGCTTCATTAAGAATTGCTTCACAAATGGATCTAAGTCCCCGGGCACCAAGTTTAAAATCAATAGCTTTAGCTACAACAAAGTCTAGCACTTCGGCATCGAATTTGAGATTTACGTCATCTATTTCAAAGAGTCGAATGTATTGCTTCACCAATGCATTTTTAGGCTCGGTTAGAATGCGTTTTAAACTATCTGCACTTAGTGGCTCCAGATAGGTAAGTACTGGAAATCGACCTATCAACTCTGGGATTAATCCAAAAGACTTAATATCTGTAGGATTTACATATTTCAGTAAAGTTTCTTGATCAATATTTTCCTCTTGAGTATTCGAAAAACCAATTGTTTGACGATTTACCCTTCCTGCAATGATCTTCTCAATACCATCAAAGGCACCTCCGCATACAAAAAGGATATTTTTCGTATCGATTTGAATCATTTTCTGTTCTGGATGTTTACGCCCCCCTTGTGGCGGTACATTTACAGTTGCACCCTCTAATAGTTTGAGCAGAGCTTGCTGAACTCCTTCTCCAGATACATCTCTAGTAATCGAAGGATTATCAGATTTACGTGCGATTTTATCAATTTCATCAATAAAAACAATGCCGCGTTGGGCCGCATTTACATTGTAATCAGCAGCTTGTAACAAACGAGACAGGATGCTTTCAACATCCTCACCTACATAACCTGCTTCAGTAAGTACAGTTGCATCTGCAATACAGAAAGGTACATTTAGCATTTTGGCGATTGTCTTGGCAAGTAACGTTTTACCTGTACCGGTTCGTCCAACAAGAATAACATTGGACTTTTCGATTTCGATTTCGTCAGTTTTGACTTTTTGATTAAGTCTTTTATAATGATTGTAAACAGCAACAGATAGAACCTTCTTAGCATCATCTTGTCCTATGACATAATCATCTAACTTGGCCTTGATCTCAGCGGGTTTCAGTAGATTTACCTCTTGATCAGTTTCGACGGCTTCATTGATATCTTCTTCTCGTATAATTGTGTGAGCCTGACTTACGCAGCTTTCACAAATATGACCGGTTACACCTGCAATCAATATTCCGACCTCAGACCTCGATCTGCCGCAAAACGAACAATTCACCTCCTTTTTAGCCATTTAATTTATTTGACGAAAAAGCCCTGTCCCTTTTGGTGTCGGGCAAAATCTATTACTAATTTACGTTATTTTTTATGTCGAATCAATACCTCGTCGACCATTCCATAATCTCTCGCCTCTTCTGAAGTCATCCAGTAATCTCTATCAGAATCTTCAAAAACTTTATCATAAGTTTGTCCAGAATGTGTCGCGATAATATCGTACAATTCCTTTTTTAACTTCAATATTTCTCTTGCTGTGATTTCGATATCTGAGGCCTGGCCTTGTGCTCCTCCCAAAGGTTGGTGTATCATTACACGAGAGTGCTTTAAAGCAGAGCGCTTGCCCTCTGCACCCGCGCACAATAAAACAGCTCCCATTGATGCTGCCATACCTGTACAAATTGTCGCAACATCAGGGTTGATGTAGTTCATAGTATCATAAATCCCTAACCCAGCGTAAACCGAACCTCCAGGTGAATTCAAATAAATCTGTATGTCCTTTTTAGGATCTACAGACTCCAGAAATAAGAGTTGAGCATTTATTATATTGGCCACTTGGTCATTAATTCCTGTTCCTAAGAAGATAATTCTGTCCATCATCAAGCGCGAGAAAACATCCATTTGAGTCATATTCAATTGTCTCTCCTCGATGATGTATGGGGTCAAAGAAGAATCAATGTAATGAGCTAAATGCATGCTACTAATACCTTGGTGCTTCGTAGCAAACTTCTTAAATTCGTTATTGTCAAACATGTTATTGTCGGTTTACGTTTTATTCAACGTTAAAGATAAAAGCAAAGTTGGGATTGGCAATTAAATAATATCGAAAAAACGTTAACTGAAACGCTTTGAATCCTTCTGAAATAAAAGGCAAAAAGATTGTTGTTTCTGTCCTAAACTGGGGTTTCGGACATCTATCTAGAACTATTGGATTAATGAGTCAACTTCAGGAGCAAGGGAACGAAATTATTTTTGCCGGAGATAAGATCCAAAGGAGTATTATCAGACAATATTTTCCAGACATAAAGGTTCTATCAAATGAGGGCTATAGTTTCAACTTTAGAGGTAAAGGAAGGTTTGCAATTGATTTATTCCTATCACTTCCTAAACTGATAAGGCAGTTTAACAAAGAGAAGGGTAGAGTGAAGCAAATTGTGCAAGATGAAAATCCCGACATGATTATTAGTGATCACAGATATGGATTCAGAAGTGACGTAATACCCTCTATTTTTGTTACGCATCAATTACAATTACCGATTAAATGGTATCAGAGATTCATGCAATTGTGGCACAGGCATTTAATAAATCGATTTGATAAGGTTTGGGTTATGGATACAAAAGAATCTAAATTAGCCGGCAAGCTCAGTAAGTCTAGAGGTTTTTATAATGTTCTGTATATAGGCCCCTACTCTCGTTTTATGAGTGGTGAATTCCAAACAAATAAATATATTGAGAAAGTATTGATTGCCAGCGGACCAGATGTCTATGCCCAACAGTTGGTCGATATATTTGCTGAACCAGGCGTTATTGTTGTTTGCGCTGAATCTATAATAACACCAGATGGAGTTAAACGTTTAAGCGGTGATTGGTTAAAACAGGATGATTTAATCCGAAGTGCAAAAACAATTATTTCACGATCAGGTTATTCTACTATCATGGATGCATATTTTTTGGATGCCTTGTTCGAAATTATCCCTACTCCTGGACAAAGAGAGCAGGAATACTTGTCTAATCTGTAGTCTTGGATTATTTGCTTGCTAATGTTATGACTTTAGCACTTTTTTGCTGGTTCCATCTGAATATCTATGAATTCGAATTCCCTTATAGTTTTTATCCACTTCTTGACCCATGAGGTTATAGATACCGATTAGTTTTTTCCCTCCATCGATACGATTGTCAATAGTTACGTACTGTGTGAAAACTAACTCTGTACCGTCATGGTCTGTCTGACGTAGTCTATATATATTCAGATCATTTGCATGACGAGAATCTACGAGTTCATAATTTAATTTTATCGAGGAATTTCCGGCAGCAGAGACAATACCAATGTTTTCCCAATCTTTGCCATCAATAGTTCTCTCAATCGAAAAGTGACTTGTTTTAAATTCACTCTCGGTTGTCCAAAGTAGAACGTTAGAACCGTTTATTGAAATTCCCTGGAACGAAACTAGCTCAACAGGAAGTAACAATGGAAAAAAACCACAATCGTCATCACCATAAGTTGTGGCTGGCCCACCGTTTGAGTCGAAAGTGGCAAACACTCCATCATCATTTGGATACTGATCTCCATCGGTTTCATAATCAATAGTGAATGTCTCTCCCGTTGTAGTTGTTATTGATGTTTGATATGGTCTTAATGGGTTAGCAGCAGATGGGTCATTGGAAAAATTTCCGGACAAATTCCAACTAACATCAGTGGAATAAATCACATAAATTGGTCCCGAATTACAAAGTCCAGCCCAGTTTAGTGCGTCTGATGGACAAATGGCATCGTTTGCCAGAATCCAAGAGGAATTGGCGGGAATAGTTGTCCCATAGGCATCAATGAACGGATTCGAAGTTGAACATTGGTCATTCATTTCTTGCGTGGCAGAAGGATTACTAGTAAGGATATCAGTATAACTGACGAGATTTCCTGTATTTGAATAAGAAAATCCAAAATTAGTCTCATTAACTAAAATGCTGTAGTCACCAGTTGCTCCAAATACTAATTCATTATTGCCTTCGCTACAAAATATGTTGCAAGAATTGATGATTACAGATGTCATGTGAGGTGGTTCGCACGAACTTGATTGTGTAATTGAGATGTCTGAGCCATTATCAGCTGAGCTTGTAACGGGGTCGCTAGAAACGATTCTGATGCGATAACCGGTCCCAGTTGCCATTGTGGCTGGAATTGTAAAGCTGATAGTGCCTGAATTTGCAATAGATGTAAGACTTCCTATTTCAACGGGATTTGAAAATGACCCGGAAGCGTCTGAAAGCTCAACTGTATAGGAGTTGCTGGAATTGAATACTCCTGTAGATGTAAAATCAATTATGCCTAAATCTGGAGATTGTGTAGAACAGTCAACGCTAAAAGAAAGTGATGATAGACTGGTTATGCTTATCGTATTTGCTGAACCACATGGTGATATTGACTGTCCAACATTTAGTGATCCATTTGAAGATGCAGATGGACTTTGCCAGGTAAAATCCCCATAGGAAGATCCTGTACCAGTGAGTTGTAATGATTCTGTTGTTCCTGTTGTTGATGTTTCACTTACACCGATATCTGTTGAAGTCATTCCGTTTGCAGGTCCCGAAGTTGCCGTTAAAACCCCTTCATAACTCAGGAACTGTATAACAGACGATCCACAGTCAATTAGTGCAATTCCATCCGGCGGCCCATTTTGTATCGGAGCTATTGGAAACCAGATCGTTCCATATCCGCACCCTTCGTCTGGGACGATGCCACTTAAATTTATTGTAGCATATGATGTTGATGTTCCCCCGTTATAAAGTACAAGATTGTAACATGATAAATCAGTTCCTGCAGGAGCCGCTATTTCTATTCCTTCGTTAGAATCTGTACCAGAATTATCATAATGGATTTCGTTTATCCATGGATCCTGTCCAAAACTAATATTCCATATTAGTGTAAAAAAAAGTGCGGTGAGTAAGTAGTAAGCTTTCAATGTTTCGTTCAAGTGAGGGAAATCAGAGCCTCAATTGACAAGCAGCACATCTGATTGCAGTTGGAATGAAAAGAATAATCTACTTCCGTCAAGTTGATCACATATCCTTTCATAGACATGCCATTATCAATTGAGTTCTAAGAATCGATGGTTTCAGTCGCGAGATGACTTCAAGGAGATCACCAACCCTTCTGGCCGCAAATTTAAAGTCATTTTATTGATTATCAATGAAGTTAAGCAGGCAGTTATCCACATTAATTTTCTCTTAACAAGAAGCATTTTGAGCACAAAAATAATAATCGATAATTATTGCTGTCTAATTCTAGTAAGTGCCTTATTTATAGCGATAATTTTCAAGTTTAAAGAATGGAAAAATCAAAAAAAATATGGTATTGACTGATAAGAAATTTAATCTTTTGTTAACAAAAAAGCCCGACCAATTGGCCGGGCTTTCAATGAATTAGAATCTAATTATTTTACAATCGCTGTGAAAGATGCATCCTCGAACCACTTCAAGAATTCTCTATCTTTCGATGCTTTTGTTTTCAATGATGAGTCAATTCCAAATGACATCTTAAGGTTGCTAATTACACCTTCTGCCTTATCTTGGCGTGCTGAAGCTACAGCCTTGAGATAATAAGCGTGAGCTGACTCGTCATTTGCTGCCTCAACTGTATTGGCTCCATCTGCTGCAGAACCTGCTAACAATTGTGCTAGTCCTTTATTAAAACATGCTTCATTAAAACTTCCAATAGCTGCATCATAGTCACCGTTCTGGATATGAAGTATGCCTTTATTGTAGCTAACCTCAGATCCAGCGCCATTGGCTTGGTTCAAAAGCTCCATTGCTTTCACTCTATCTCCCTCAACTCCAGCTACCGCCCCAAGATTGTTCTTGGAAATTACATTATCCTCAACACCATTTGCTTTTTCAAACTTAGCCTTCGCCTCAGCAACTCTATTTAATTCATACAGTGCAGCTCCTGTGTTATTCGAAACGCGAGCATCATCATCACCGAATCGTCCTTCAGTATGCTCGTAGATTCTTAGTTTTTCATTTAAATCCTCTGAAAGTGTAGCTGTGTACATTAGTTCTTCCAAATTTAAAGTGTCTGGTTTTGATACAGATAGCGACTTTAACTCTTCGTCAGAAAAACCAATCTTGTCGTAATTCACAACGATTTCAGCACGACGTAGTGAAGGGAAAACATCTTTATCAAGTTCTTTGAAAAGCATCGCAAGGTCTTTTGCGTCGGCTTCTGCTTGGTCCGGATTTTCTTCTCTTTGGATTGTTCTAATTACTAAATCTTGATCGGCTTGCTCCATTGAAGATGCTTTCACTGCTTTTTCAAATCCAGAGAAATCCTCTCCTGATCCTGTCAATTTATATGTTGCTTCAACTTGAGCAGTATCATTCTTAGCGTTCTTTGCCACCTTCATTGCAGCTTCCATCGCAGACTTTGCTCTGTTGTCAGACAACTCGCTGTTACTCTCAGCTCCCCCTTCTGGAGATGCATATCCAGTAATTTGAATAGATTTAATTTCAATTCTAGGGTTTGTTTGAGCAACCACCAAGAAAGAATCTAATGCCGCTATATCAGCATCTTTCATTTCAGCTGATTTCACATTATATTTACCCTTATCGTAGTTAATCTGAGCGTCGAAAGTATGTTGAGTAACTCTTCTAAAGTTATCAGTTGCATATACAACCTTGAAATCTTTATTTACTAAAAGTGGGGTGATAATTGTAGCGTCAGCAATTTTTGTTCTTTCAATTTCACCTTTCTCTTTTGTTCCTTTGTAGATTTTTCCAGTCACATCTAATGAAGAAGCTTCCATTGATGGCGCATAGGCAACAATGTCCGTGTAAGTTACCGTTCCACCAGCTTTGTACTGAACAACTGAACCGTTTCCTGTAGCTTTTTCACCTTGAACTGTGATTGATTTTAAAGGAGTGTCTCCTATCATTGGCGTAATCTCTGCAGAAGCTTTTTTATTTATCCCTTTCTCTGGGAAAACTATGTCTACTTTCACAGCAACTGAATCTCCGTGCATCTCTAATGGATCGGGAGTTACCTCGTATTGTACATCTTTTAGTAACTGACATCCTGTTGTAACAGATACTGCAAGCACTAACATTGATAATACTTTGATACTTTTCTTTCTCATAATAGTTAATATACTAATTCAAATTTCAGTGCAATAATACACAAAATTTTACTAATTAAACCCAGTGCAAAAGGATTATTTATTTAGAGTGTATTCGTCCAGTAATACGTTCTATATTCCGTTCACCCTTGAATTCTTTCCACATCGAACAAATTGATTTTTTGCTCACCGGATGTATGTAATTCGGAGCAATTTCATTCAATGGTTTGAGAACAAAGTTTCGATTGTTTATTTCCGGGTGAGGAATTTTAAGGAGTTCTTCAAGTATTACTTGATCATCATAAAACAAAATATCAATATCTAATGGCCTTGATTCATAGCCTTTATTCAAATCAGGCCTAGATCTGCCGCGTTTACTTTCTAATTCCTGACAGTATTCTAAAAGTTCCAAGGGCTCTAAATTTGTTTTACCGAGTAGACACAAGTTTAGGAAGTCTTGTTCTGCAATCATTTCGAATGGTGGAGTTTCATAAACGGATGATATCTTTTTTATCGTAATTACAGATTCCAAAGCATTTAGGGCACCTTGAAGGTGCTCAAATCGATCTCCAAGATTTGAACCAAGAGCCAAAATTACTATTGAATCGGCCATTTGAATGTGGTAAGCAGAGTGTCTAGATCTCTCTTCAAATAGTCTAGAGAAGGTTTCAGAGAGTCATAATTAGGACGGCTATTAAACAAAATCTCTGCATAAATGAATTTTTCTAAACTGTCAGTAAGATAAAATTGGAAGGGTGTCGCTACGTCTCCCTCTAATTCGAATACTGTACCAAAAACACGATCATTTTCGCGAATGATCTTTTTGTCTCTAATATTTGTTGCTTTTACTTGATGCATTTCAACTTCATCAATGGAGTTATTGATGTAGAATGATACAGGTTCAATCATATTTATGTATCGAAAAAATAAAGTGCCGTTAAGTTTACCAAGTTGGATTCTTCTATGGCAGTTGATTTCCTCATTTTCAATCGGTGCTTTCTCAACTGAATAGTTAGTGTTCAATTTGAAAATATATCCACATTCATCTTTATGATCAATATATGAGGGTTCAGGCAATTCCAGGCGAAGATACGTTGGTGGCTTCGGAATCAATTGCTCCTCATCGCATGAAAATAGAATAACCAAGATCAGGAAATAAAATATTTTACGCATTGTAATTCTCTAATTTAGTTCGGCTGAATAATGACCTTGACCATTTTAATTCTCCGTTTATCGCTTGATTCGACAATAAATTTATACCTACCGGCTTCAATAAACTCATTGTTCATCAAAATTCTTCCAGCATTTTCAATAATAAATCCACCAATCGTGTCAGCGTTTGGTGTCTCAATTTCTAGATCCTTTTCATCAATACTCAGAACCTTGTAAAAATCTACAAGAGAGGTACGCCCTTCAAATAAATACGAATCATCATCGATCTTGGTGTAGATTATCTCATCATCGTCAAATTCATCTGTGATATCTCCCACAATTTCCTCTAATACATCCTCTAAAGTGACTATTCCACTGGTTCCTCCATATTCATCAACGACAAAAGCGATATGAATTTTTTTGTCTTGGAACTCTTTTAATAGATCATCGATTTTTTTATTTTCCGTCACAAAGAATGGCTTTCTGATCAATGTCAACCAGTCTGAGAAAGTATTATCATTTATGTGTGGTAAAAGATCTTTGATGAAAAGCACACCGACAATATTATCGAATGTTTCTCGGTAGATTGGTATTCTCGAATGTCCACATTCAAGAATTATTTCCATCACATTATTGAGATCTAATGATTCTTCAATTGCGTGAACATCCACTCGAGATTTCATGATTTGACTTACTTCTGTATTCCCAAATCTTACGATTCCTTCGAGTATTTTATGCTCTTCGTCCGTGTCGCTATCCTCTCTGGTAAGTGCTAGGGCGTGCTCAAGTTCATCAGATGAAATTTTAATTTTGCCCCTCTTCCCAATTCTTTGAATGAACCCCGTACCTTTCACCAGTCCTGCAGATATCCAAGAGACGGGTGGTATACGATTGAGGTAGTAAAGAGGTGCCCCCATGAAAACCGAGAATTTTGAGGCATTTTTTGTTGCGTAAATCTTGGGTATAACTTCACCGAACAAGAGGATGATAAGCGTAATTAGAATTACTTCAATAAGAAAATGTACTGCTTCGTTGCCATGTCTTGGATAAATATCGTTAAGAACATAACTTGAAAGTATTACTATGGCAACATTTACAAAATTATTTATCACCAGTATCGTCGCTAGTAAACCCTTCGGCCTTTCGATCAAATAGTTAACGAAGTAGGTTTTCTTTTCTTTCTCTACTTTAAACTCCTCTTTCTCAGAGGGAGATAAAGAAAAAAAAGCTGCCTCAGAACCAGAGATAAGGCCTGAGGTTAAAAGCAATATTGCAAGCACTATTAATGAGATAATAATGCTGGGATCTGAAATTCCTGCGGTGTACGCCCATTCTGAGGGCTCGATACTCGGAGGTTCTAATAAATTCATAGTAGTAAATTAGAACGGGAGATCGTCTTCATCCTTATTCATGATGTCATCTACCTTCGAAGGTGCATCAGGAGTTCCAGTAGAGTCGTAAGGATTTTTTTCTGTTCGAGTTTCCCTATCAGGTCTTGATAAAATCGTTAACTCGTCACCTATGACTTCCGTAGTGTATCGTGTGTTACCCTCCTTATCCTGCCAAGAGCGCTTTTTAAGTTTACCTTCAATGTAAATTTTTGTTCCCTTTCGGACATATTTTTCTACTATTTCTGCAAGGCCCCTCCAAACTACTATATCATGCCAGTCAGTAATCTCTCTTCTTTCGCCGGTATTTTTGTCATTGTAGCTCTCGGATGTCGCTAGCGGAAAATTCGCTACCGTGGCTCCATTATCGAGATGCCTCACTTCAGGATCTTTACCCAAATTTCCAATGAGTATGACTTTATTTACGCTTCCTGCCATTTTAAATAGACTTTTCTTTAAATTAAAATTACAAAAATAATATCAGAGATCGACATCTTCAAGGTACCTATCTATTAGTCTTGGCAATGGATATTTCTCAAGTTCACCGTGAGGTATTTTTATCAGTTCTCTGCGTTCGAAAAGTTTTGGCAGTGCTGACATTTTATAAAAAGTAGCGTGTATCCTTCGATGACTTAAATTATGCTTTGTGCGATATTCTTGTTCGATGTAGATTTTTTTTAGTTGGCTAGGAAGCTCCATAGATTTGGTTTCCAAGAGTGGAAATTGGAACATGTTTTTCCAAATCCCATCATGTCTTTTTTCTAAGATTAAACCATTGTCATCAGAGACCACGATAAAATGAAAAAATAGGTCTTGAATTTTTAGTTTTTTCGATTTAACGGGTCTTTCATTTATTGTTTTATTCGCAATTGCAAGACACATATTATTAACAGGACAAGCTTCACATTTAGGTCTTGATGGTTTACATATCATCGCTCCTAATTCCATAATTGCTTGGTTGTGTTCTGCAGGGCTCGTTTTGCTTATTAATTCGTTTGCCAGAGCAGAAAATCTTTTTTGTCCTCTCGATAAATCTATCGGATCATCAATATCAAATACTCTGCTAAGAACTCTGTAAACATTCCCGTCTACGACACCTCGCGCTTCACCAAATGCAAAACTCGAAATCGCAGCTGCGGTATACTCACCAACACCTTTTAATTTCAATATATCATTGTAATTATCAGGAAAGACTCCGTTGAAGTCATTGACTATTTGATTCGCTGCGAAATACAAATTCCGTGCTCTTGAATAATATCCCAATCCCTGCCAGAGATTCAAAATATCTTGTTCATTTGCTTCAGCAAGCATTCTTAGATCAGGAAAACTTGAAATAAACCGATCATAATAGGCCAAGCCCTGATCAACTTTAGTTTGTTGAAGGATTATCTCAGATAACCATATTTTGTAGGGATCTTTTGTTTTTCTCCAGGGAAGTTCTCGAGAATTTAATCTATACCAATTACGTATTTGCAGAGAAAAATCGGCCATTGAAGAAAAAAAAATAAATTTATTTGGATAAAAGTAGTGCTTAAAAAAATCATACCTCTAATTTTGCAATTCAAACTATTTAGAAACAAATAAATTTAGAACGATGACAAAAGCAGATATAGTTGCGAACATTGCAGAAGACACTGGCCTTGAAAGAGTTGAGGTTTTGAAAGCAGTAGAATCTTTTATGAATTCAGTGAAAAGTTCTCTGGCGAATGGCGATAACGTTTATTTAAGAGGGTTTGGAAGTTTCATCGTTAAGGAGAGAGCCGAGAAGACAGGAAGAAATATTTCCAAGAATACTTCTATCATTATTCCCGCGCACAATGTTCCAGCTTTTAAACCTGCAAAAACTTTTGTAGAGGAGGTTAAAACGAAGGTGGAAGTTAAATAGTTCTGAGCGAATTAGAACAAATCAAATTCGTTTATTATCTTTGCACTCCTTTTATACATAGGAAGTTAACTGCTTTGTGAAAAAAGGATAACAGACTGATAAAAAAGTTTAACTAAATATAAAGTATTATGCCAAGTGGTAAGAAAAGAAAAAGACATAAGATGTCTACGCACAAGCGTAAGAAGAGATTGAGAAAGAATCGTCACAAAAAGAAGAAATAATCTAATCACTAAAATCGATGGTATTTTCGAATTAAGAAATGATTCCGAAAATACCACACGATGAAAATCAAGCTTTTGTGGGTTTAGAATTAGTCGTAGATGCCCGAAAAAAAGGCATTTGGCTTGCATTACTCGAAGACGGAAAGCTTATTGAATTGCATGAGGAACGCGGCAAAAATGAATTTGCTGTTGGCGATATATATCTAGGGAAAGTACGAAAAGTTGTTCCTAGCCTAAATGCCGCCTTTGTAGATGTGGGTTACGAGAAAGATGCATTTCTTCATTACCTGGATTTAGGACCTCAGTTCAATTCCCAAAATAAGTTTTCTAAGGATACACTTCGCGGTAAGCAAAATGTACCAGATCTCCTATATTTTAAGGGTGAAAAAGATATTCCTAAAGAGGGGAAAATTAATGATGTTATGTCTTCATCGCAACCGATATTAGTTCAGGTTGCTAAAGAACCAATTTCATCGAAAGGACCAAGACTCTGTGCAGAGATTACTTTGGCAGGAAGATTTTTAGTGCTTGTGCCATTTTCCAATAAGGTTTCTGTTTCGCAGAAGATAAAGGATTCAAAAGAGAAAGATCGTTTAAAGGAAATTTTGAACAGTATCAAGCCGAAAAATTTCGGAGTTATTATCAGAACGGTAGCAGCCAATAAGAAAATTGAGTTGCTCGACCAGGATTTGAAAAACCTTCTCGAGAAGTGGAAAAAAATGTATTCGAACTTAAAGGATGCAAAACCTCCAAATCGAGTTCTGGGTGAAATTGATAAAACGGCATCAATCTTGCGTGATTTATTAAATGCCGATTTCACTAACATCCACGTAAATGATGCTGATCTCGCAGAAAATCTTAGAGATTATGTAAGCGGTATTGCTCCTGGTCGCGAGAAGATTGTCAAAAATTATGACGGAAAACTTCAAATGTTTGAGCGATTTGGGATAAATAAACAGATAAAAACTCTTTTCGGAAAGAAGGTCCCTCTTCCTAGCGGAGGTTACCTAATAATTGAGCATACTGAAGCAATGCATGTCATTGATGTCAATAGCGGTAATCGCAAAGGTGCTGATGGCCAGGAGAGTAATGCACTTGCCACTAATATTGAAGCAGCAGAAGAAATTGCACGTGTTCTTCAATTAAGAGACATGGGAGGAATTATCTGTATCGACTTTATTGACATGCACGATAGGGCCAATAATAAGGCATTGCACGAGGCAGTGAAAAAGGCAATGGCACGGGATCGCGCAAAGCATAATGTACTGGCTCCTTCTCGATTTGGAGTAGTAGAGATTACAAGACAACGAGTACGTCCAGAAACGGATATTAACACTTCAGAAACTTGCCCAACTTGCAATGGAACGGGTGATGTTCAGGCATCTATTCTTTTCGCAGAAGAAATTGAGTCAAACCTTGATTATCTAATGGTTGAACGAAAAGAAAAAGAGGTAATGCTTCAAGTACATCCTTATTTAGAGTCCTATTTCAGGCGCGGTTTAATTTCAAAGCGATTTAAATGGTTTCTAAAATATAAGAAATGGATACGAGTGCAGGGAATATCGGCTTACCACCTATTACAGTATAATTTCGTTAATAAGAATCAAGAAGAAATTAAACTTTAGGTATGTCCTCGGAGAGAAAATACACTTTCCTTGAGGCAAAGGCAAAGCTTGAAATGCTTTGTGCAGTTCAGGAGAGATGTAGTTTTGAATTAAATCAAAAAATGAAAAGCTGGGGGATTCCCCAAAATGATCGCGATATACTTTTATCCCATCTGGTATCACAAAATTTTTTATCGGAGGAAAGGTTTGCCGAAGCTTTTATTTCAGGAAAATTTAAGATTAAGAAATGGGGAAGAATAAAGATTATAAATGGACTTAAGCAAAAGAAAATATCAGATTATTCAATTAAAAAAGGATTGAAAACTATCGATTCTGATGTCTACTGGAATCAATTGATGCACCTTGGAGCGAACAAAGTCAAACTAATTAAGGAAGCAAAGAATGATTATCCAACCCGTGTGAAGTTATATCGATTTTTAAACGGACGAGGATACGAGCAGTCTTTGGTTCACGAGGCTGTTGAGGAAATTCTTAATCAAATAGAATTTTGATGTGCTTTAATTGTGCGTCTCCCTTCCAATCTTCGTATTCTACGATCAAAAAATAAATTCCCGGAGCGTATTTATTATCAAGTATTGTATAGGATTGATTTAGAATACTATCCTCATGTATAAGTTGGCCATTCGAATCTATCAACCTCAAACCAATTTTAGTTGGTGAGAGGTCATTTAATTTTACAGTGATGCCATTCTTGTTCCCTGGCATTGGAAATACAGATATAATTTGATCATCATTTGTTGAGAATAGTTCTTCATTAAAATCGAATACGAATAAACCATACGTGCGATCTGAAACAATCAATTTTCCCGAATTCAATAATGAATAAACTCCCCAAGCCCCTTCCATTTTGAAGTTCGAATCATCGGGAAAAGTATCGAAATGGGCAACTTCTCGGGTAACACTTTCAGAAATATCATATATTCTCAAGCCTTCGTTATAGTAGGCAACATAAGCGAAATTATTGGAGAGCATTATATTATGAGGAATGGAACCGTTTGAAACATTAGTTCCGAAATAGCTATCAATTGTTAGTTGGTTATTATTAACACTACAGCGCTTGATTCTTTTGCCATTTGTTTCATCAGCGAAAATGAATTCAGATCCATCGGGTTTCATCCAACCTTGATGATTATATCCTTGGTCCTGATATGCTGTAATATTCTGAAGGAATTGAGGGTTGGATGGATCCGAGAAATCATAAACTCTCAACCCATCATCGCCACAGCTCAAATAGGCTATACCATTGCGAACATAGCAATCATGAACATAAGGAAAATTGCCTGGATCTGGCTGCCAGACCTTTACAGGATTCACTGGATCTGACAGAGAATAAACGATTAGTTTGCGTTGCAGTTGTGACGCGAATTCATCAACAAGCGGACCACAAGAAAATAACAATGCATTCAATGTATCAATAAATATATTATGCACATTCACGAATTCATCGTAAAGCTCATTTACCATATGCACGGAGTCTGGAAGATGAGATGCATCAATTATTTGTAAGCTGCTTGTGCCCTCATCACATACCGTGTAGACATAGTTGTTATATGTTTTAATATCGCGATGAACAACAGTGCTCGCTTGATGTAAACCGGGAACAAAATCTAACTCGGCTAAATTTTCTTTAAGGTCAATAAAATGAATACCTTCTGTAGATCCAATAATAGCAAATTCATTATTGTCGATGGTAATACCCCAACAGTCGTTGTATCGTACGTTAGTTGAATTGACCAATATAGAATTGTCGAACCAATGACCCAATAGTTCAATATTAAGGTTTGTTTGAGCCTTAATATTCAACGAAAGTAATATGAAAACAAGTATTCGAAGCAATTCTCAAAAATTGTTAATGTAAATATAAAACAAAGGTTCTAAGCGTTCATTTTTTCCTTTTGATAAGCTTTATTTATTTATTTTAGCCTCCAAATGTTTGAGTATTGTGTCAGACTCTTTAATAATCATACCCACATACAATGAGATTGAGAACGTTGAGAAGATGACTCGAAAGGTCATGTCACTAGAGAAAGATTTTCATATTCTTTTTGTTGATGATGGTTCACCTGATGGAACTTCTGACGTAATTAAGGAAATGATGCATGAGTTTCCAGGACGCTTACATATTGAAGAAAGAGAGGGTAAACTTGGCTTGGGGACGGCTTATATACATGGATTTCGATGGTCCTTTAAAAATAATTACGAATATATTTTTGAGATGGATTGTGATTTTTCTCACAATCCAGAAGATTTACTCAGACTATATGCTGCTTGTGCACAGGGTGGAGCGGACGTCTCCATTGGCTCGAGATATTGTAGAGGTGGTAAAGTGAAAAACTGGCCTTTGAATCGTGTATTAATGTCTTATTTTGCCAGTGTTTATGTTCGCTTGATCTTGTGGATTAACATTAAGGATACAACAGCTGGTTTCAAGTGTTATCGGAAGTCGGTTTTGGAGAAGATTAATTTAGACGGAGTAACCTTCAAGGGCTATGCTTTTCAAATCTGCATGAAATATGCAGCGGTTAGGCACGGTTTCAAGATTACTGAGGTTCCAATTACTTTTGTAGATCGCCTTTATGGAGAATCTAAAATGAGTAGTGGAATTTTCAAAGAAGCATTTTTTGGTGTTTGGAAAATGCGCAAGATGAATTTATGACAAGTATTTTACTAAAGAATGGTGAGGTCATAAATGAAGGCAAGCGATGGATTGCCGACATTTTGATTAAGGGAGATCGCATAGCGAAAATAGATGCTTCAATTAGTACAACAAATGTTAATGAGATTATTGATCTTTCGGGCAAATTAGTACTTCCAGGTTGTATCGACGATCAGGTACATTTTCGTGAACCAGGACTCACCCACAAAGGAGATATTTACTCCGAATCACGTGCGGCAGTTGCTGGGGGGATTACTTCATTCATGGAACAACCCAATACGAAGCCAGCCGCAATAACTATTGAGGAACTAGAGAAAAAATATAGCAGGGCGAATGAGGTATCTATCGCTAACTACAGTTTCAATATGGGAGCGACTAATGATAACCTTGAGGAGCTAAAAAAGGTAAGCAAAAGAAATGTCGCGGGTATAAAGATTTTCATGGGGTCATCAACCGGAAATATGCTGGTAGATGCTCATAAAACATTGGATGAAATTTTTCAATTAGACCATCAGCTTATTACACATTGTGAGGATGAATCAACGATTAAAGCGAATCTAGAAAAGGCAAAAGCTTTGTACGGTGAAGATATTCCGATTAAGATGCATCCAATAATTAGAAGCGAGGAGGCTTGTTTTTTAAGCTCATCTTTTGCAATAGAATTGGCGAAAAAGCATGGAAGTAGATTACACGTGTTTCACTTGAGTACGTCGAAAGAAACTACATTATTTAGAAATGACATTCCTTTGCTAGAAAAGAAAATAACCTCTGAAGTCTGTGTCCATCATCTTTGGTTTGATGATAGCCAGTATGACTCGAAAGGAAGTCTGATCAAATGGAATCCAGCGGTTAAGTCTGACATGGACCGAACTGGATTGTGGAGCGCTCTCTTGGATGATCGGATTGATGTTATTGCTACGGATCATGCTCCACATGCCTTAGAAGAGAAAAGAAATAAGTACATGTCTGCGCCATCAGGAGGACCATTGGTTCAACATGCTTTATTAGCCATGTTGGAGAAGGCTAATTTAGGAGTCATTTCGATAGAGCGCGTCGTAGAAAAAATGGCTCATGCTCCAGCTGATCTTTTCAGAGTAGTGGATAGAGGATACATTCGAGAAGGATATTTTGCTGATCTCGTTATAGTAGATCCTGATACTAAACATACTGTTGATAAAGATTCCATACTATATAAATGTGGGTGGTCACCTTTTGAAGGGCATACCTTTAATAATTCAATTTCGAAAACATTTGTTAATGGTAACTTAGTGTTTAGTAATGGACAAATTAATGAAGGTTCCACGGGTTCCAGATTAATATTTGATCGATGAGTAAACTACTAGGGATATTGTTTGTGTTTATTTTGTTCTCCTGTGCAGATGGTCTAGAAAGGCTTCCGGATGAGGGAAAGGTTATTTCCAAAGAAAAGATGATTACGGTCACCAAGGATATGATAAAATTGGAGTCCTTTGTTCAATCTAATTACAAGAATGTTGCGGAATATCATAAGGTTATGATCACTTCAGGAGATAGTATTCTGAAACAACATGGAGTTACAAAAGATCAGTATGAGCAATCGATGGAGTACTATGGTTCACGACAGTCTGAGATGCAGGAAATATATGCAAGTATTCTTGATGACTTAAATAGAGAACTTGCCGAATATCAGCGTAAAAAATAATTTCATCACTTTACTGGCAATCTCAATTTTGAAGGAATATTAGACCGCCTTTTGATTTAGGAATTGTTTATTTTTTTCTGTCGGGATTGTTCTTGATAAAACTCCCCCAATCAGAGGATTTTGACTTGTTATGTTCGCCAACTCCCCGAGAGTAGTGGTGACATAGAGCAACGGCCAGACCATCCGTAGCATCGAGATACTTTGGAATTTCCTTAAACTCTAACAGTTTTTGAAGCATACTAGCAACCTGTTCTTTAGATGCTTGACCACTTCCTGTAATTGCTTGCTTAATCCTTCTTGGTGTGTATTCTTCGAACGGTATATTATGACGAAGTGCTGCTGCAATCGAAACGCCCTGCGCTCTTCCTAACTTGAGCATGGATTGAACATTTTTGCCAAAAAAGGGTGCCTCAATTGCCATTTCATCTGGTTTGAACTCATTAATAATTCCATCTAACCGGTCATAAATGCGTTTTAATTTGTCTGGATGAGTTGGTAATTTTTTGAGATGTATGACACCAAAATTGATCAATGAAATTTTTTTATTTTTTACATGAATAAGTCCATATCCCAGAACTGTTGTCCCTGGGTCTATTCCTAGAATTATCTTATCTTCAATCATTCGTATGCAATCGGTTACTAAAGCTAAAAAAAATCAATTGAAATTATTCGGTGTTCTCAAGATCGTTGCATTTGTATTTATTCTAGCATTTCTTTTTTATCGTTTTTATTATTCCGATTCTCTAAAATGGAATAGCCCAGATTTAAGTAGCTTGTGGTCCTTATATATTGCAGTTATGTTAGTTCCTCTAAATTGGTTTCTTGAATTTACCAAATGGAATTTGACAACTCAATTAGTTAAAGAAGACATATCCAATCGTGATAAAAACAACTCCTTTTTGGCGGGGATGATAACGGGTATTTTATCGCCTAATATGATTGGAAATTTTATTGGACGGATATATTATTTCGAGCGCAAAGATAGAATCTTGATTACCCTTCTAACGCTCGTATCCAATCAGGCACAATTTATTATAACACTATTGATGGGCATATTAAGCCTTGTTTTTATTCCATTAAAATCAAGCGGTTTTACTATGGATCTTTACAAATGGGTAGTCGTTGGATTTGTAGTTACAATTTGTTTTGTCGGGTATTTTTACTTCGAGAGAGTATTGCAAGTTTTTACCAGGACGAAAAAGATTGGTTTAAGACTTGAGCTTATATTTTCAGAACCCACTTTCTTTAGATTGAAAATTCTTGTTTTAAGCTTTTTAAGATACCTTGTTTTTCTAATCCAATTTATTTTGATGTTGGTGACCTTTGGAGTTGATTTTGATCTCTTATTGCCCTTTAAGATAGCACAAGTGTATCTGATTTCTTCTTTGCTGCCCACATTGATGTTGGGTAAATTTGGGGTGCGTGAATCTGTCGGGATAATTATTCTTGGAAGTATTGGTATCGCTGAGCTGACCGTACTGATATCGTCTTTAAGTATTTGGCTACTTAATTTAGTTTTACCAACATTGATGGCCTTGCTCTTATTAAAAAGGAGATTGGATTGAGCATTGAGTGGATTTATATTACTTTGCATGTTACGTTTTACGGTGTCTTTTTCACTTTTGCTCTCGTGGGACTTTACAGAAAGTTAAACCCTGATTTGGGCACTGTGAGACTCGAAGATGTTACCTTGATTGTTCCTTTTCGTGATGAGGAAAACACATTGCCTACTTTACTGAACAGCCTTCTTCAGCAAGAAAAATTGCCTACAAAGTTGCTTTTTATTGATGATCATAGTTCTGATGGAAGTAAAAGTCTCGTGAGAAATCAATTAAATCATCTAGACTTTGAACTTCTTCAATTATCCGATGATTTATTTGGTAAAAAGAATGCAATTCAATTAGGGGTAAATCGAACAACTACAAAATACTGCCTTACACTCGACGCAGATGTTCATTTAGCAAAAAATTATTTCAGTGACCTAGAGTTACTGGAGGATACTGATATGTGGATTCTTCCTGTTAGAATGTATGGAAGATCTCTGATAGCAAAATTCGCATCAATTGATAATACATTGTCTAATATTCTCAATAGGTCATCTTCAGTATTGTTTAGACCTGTTCTCGCAAGTGGTGCAAATTTATTGTTCAAGACTAAGAGTTATCGAGAGTTATCCAAATCAGATCATTTTAATATTCTTAGTGGTGATGATATGTTTCTTTTACGTGATTTCCGACAAGCAGGTTGCGATATTAGAATCACAGCAGACCCACGACTTATTGCATCGACTGAAGCTCCGAACTCTATAAAGGCCTGGTTCAATCAGAGGATTCGATGGATAAGTAAGACAAGCAATGTACGAGATATCTTGCCTTTAGTATATGCTGTTATAAATTTTAGTTTGGGTGTATTCTTTTACTACACTTTCCTTTACTTAATAAGCATAGATTTTCAGTCAGGTATGTATCTTCTGCTATTTAAGTTATTTTATGACACATTATCAATGTCTCCTCACTTTCTTTCCGAGAATAATCAAAAAGAATTAATTCTTACACCCATTTACAATCTACTTTTACCCATTTATTCACTGATACTTGTCACGTTTAGTGCAATGTATAAGCCGAAGTGGAAGGGACGCTCCCTGAAATGAAAAAAGGTCTCTATTCAGAGACCTTCAAGAAATAAACATTTATTCAATTAAAATGGAAGATCGTCTTCTTCTTCATTGCTCTCGGTAGTTGATCCAGTAGCAGGTGCAGGTTCAGAACCTAGATCCATAGGGGAGGGACCACCTTGAGGCATTCCCTGAGCAACTTTTTCAATTCTCCAGGCATCCAAAGTGTTGAAATAACGAATTTCACCTTGAGGGCTTGTCCATTCTCTTCCTCTTAAGTTAAAAGAGACTTCAACTTGCTCTCCCGGTTGTATCCCATCCAACATTCCGCATTTGTCTTGAACAGATTGAAATAGGATATCTTGAGGATACATATTAGATGTATCTGTTACGACGAACTCTCTTTTCGCAAATTTTTCAGTTACTTGAACTGTATCGTTCACCACTTTCACCGTTCCATTAAGTTTGTACATAGTAATTGTTTTATTTTTTAAATATATGTAATTAGCCGTTGTTAAATGCAAGAAGCGTCATCCAAGCTTCTTGAATTTTTTCTTGTTTGAGTAGTTCTGATGCTTTTTTATGAAGTTCTGTTTCTAGTAAAGCTGCATTATCCTCGAGACCTATAAATAGGTCACTCAACTCCATAAGCTTATATTCATTCACATCTGTCTCGCTCGGGATCTCTTCAATTCCCGCTAGTTGACCGAGCTCATTTCCCGTTAAAATATTTGACTGAATAATGTCCATCGGGATATTATCAAATCCGACTCCAATAGTCGTGATTGGCTTATTAATCTCGAACATTGAATTTTCATCAGCTCTGCAATACCAGTTGCCTCCCATTCTTGATACAAGGTCAATTTTTTTCTGATCTATCATTTGATTTTCGTCAAGAACAGCCTCATTTATATGAATCTTAACTACTTCACAAATAACCAAATTGCCGGCTCCTCCTAACTCTCCCAATTCAACGACATCATTTACTCTACATTCAAATTGTACAGGAGATTCCCCAACCCGTCTTGGTTTAATTAGCTCAGAATCTAAGGCAGTAAATCCAGCTTTCTTAAACTCATCCACTTGTGGTTCAAAAGGAGAGCTTGCCAAGCTCATTTGATGCACCATTTTGTGCGTTACCACATTAATAACAACTTCTGGCACTTCTTTGACATTATTGTAGGTGTCCTTTGTAGCATTGGTTCTTCCGCTCCTCGCAGGGGAAAATATCATTATCGGCGGATTCGCACTGAATACATTGAAAAAACTGAATGGCGCTAGATTATGATTGCCTCGTTTATCTACAGTTGCAGCAAATGCAATTGGTCGCGGCCCGACAGCACCTAGAAGGTATCTGTGAATTTCAGGTACAGCTAACTCTGACGGGTCTAATGTGATAATCTGATTTCGCATACAATACAAATTTAGGTTGATTAAATTGTATACTGCTGTAGGACAAAGCCTAATTTATCCACATTTTATGATCTTCTTCAACAATTGGTGTAAACCGACGTAAGGAAATTTTTTGAATTTTTCATTTCTATATATTTCTTAAGTATGAAAATTAAGTTATCTTTGCCTCCCATTTAGAAATAAATGGGTTGAAATAAGCTCAGAATCGCAAACGAGCGAATATTAAGAGTTAGGCGGATGTGGTGAAATTGGTAGACACGCTAGACTTAGGATCTAGTGCCGCAAGGTGTGTGGGTTCGACTCCCTCCATCCGCACAAAAAAATAAGATGGTATAAGATAGACTTATACCATTTTTTGTTTTAATCAATTCAAAATTAAGTGCGCATGAATGTTATTCGCGAGGATATTGACGCGTTGAACGCGTTGCTAAAAGTAGAAGTGAAACCTGAGGATTATCAGGACAAAGTGAGTAAGACACTGAATGATTACCGAAAGAAGGCAAATCTTCCAGGATTTCGACCGGGACATGTTCCTTTAGGTCTCATCAAAAAACAATATGGCCCCTCAGTGTTAGCCGATGAGCTTAATAAAGTGGTTAATCAGAGTTTACAAA
The DNA here is from genome assembly GCA_023254905.1 of Crocinitomicaceae bacterium. Taxonomy (GTDB): domain Bacteria; phylum Bacteroidota; class Bacteroidia; order Flavobacteriales_D; family Crocinitomicaceae; genus UBA4466. The sequence goes on from JALRKF010000028.1 coordinate 26,167, forward strand.
AGTTTCTTTCAGAAAATCAGGTGGAAATTCTCGGAAACCCCATTCCCAAAGAGGATGAGGAGGTTAAAGGTGATTTTGCCAAACCAGAAACATTTGAGTTTACTTATCAAATTGGGTTGGTTCCAAATATCAAAGTTGCACTTTCAGCGAAAAATAAATTTGATTATGTCAAAGTGAAAGTGGATAAAAAATTAATTGATAAACAAATTGAAGACTTACGAAGACGCTACGGAAAATTAATTTCTTCAGAGGAAGTAGGTGAGTCTGATATGGTTCTAGGCCAATTTGTTGAGCTAAATGACGATGATTCTATTAAAGAAGGAGGTATCATGCATTCATCCACCGTTTCGATGGAATTCGTAGAGGACAAAAAGGTGAAGAAGGAGCTACTCGGTAAGAGTGTTACGGATAAAATAATTGTTGATCCATTTAAGGTTAGCAAAGGGGGTGCTGATACAGCAGCCATGCTAGGAGTGAAGGAGGAAGAGCTTGAAAATATTTCAAAAAGATTCCAAATGACAATCAACGAAATTAAGTCAATGGAGCTTGCAGAATTGAATGATGAGCTTTTTGATAAGTTATTTGGTACTGGAAACGTTAAGGATGAGAAGACCCTTCGTGAACGTGTCAAGGCCGACCTCGAAGGAATGTTCATAAATGATTCGGATAAGATGTTGACGCGTGACGTTTATGATCAACTAATTGAAAAAACGGAGGTTAATCTTCCAGATGAGTTCTTAAAAAGATGGATTAAGCTCTCGAATGAAAAGCCTATAACGGAAGAACAAATAGATGCGGATTATGAGAATTATGCAAAAAGTCTGAAGTGGCAGCTCATTCAAGGGAATATTTTCAAAACGAATGATATAAAATTGGAGCAGAATGAGGTGATCGAATTTACTAAAGGGTTACTAGTAAATAATTATGCACAATATGGTATGCCTGCGCCTGAGGACAAGGAGTTAACTGCATCTGCAATGCAGGTTCTTCAAAATAGAGATGAATCAAATCGTATCTATGATATGATGGCTGAACAGAGATTTACGGAATTTATAAAAGATACTGTTAAACTTAATGACAAAGAGGTATCATATGACGAGTTTGTTAAACTAGCTTCAAAATAAATTAAAGTTTGTTTTACTTGAAAAGGCTTCCGAAATGGGAGCCTTTTTCTTTATCCTCTATTGCGAGATTCATTCCAATTCTCGAATGAGGTGTTTCAGCTTATCAGATTGGATCATATCCGGATTCATTTTAATTGCTTCTCTATTATTTTTACTTGTTCTGACTTGCCAAAGTGCTACAAACAAACCACTCGAATGAGCATCTTCAATTTGTTTTTTGTTGATCTTATGCATCGAAATAGTAATTCCAAATAAATTCAAATCTGTCGCCACTTGATATCCTATTTCAAAGTTTTCAGGGTAATATAGGATTCTGATTGATGAATCTATTTGCTTCAGCTCTTCGATCAGTTGTATACTGCTCGCTTCAATAATAACTTTATCCCACAGGTTATACTCATTAAATAGGTTTTTGATAGACCTTGCATATGTCTTCAAGTAGGAGTTAATGGAATTTGAATTTCCCGGAAAAGTTTTGCAATCGAGAGTAAGTGAATAATTTTTATTCGGTTCTAAAATATCTAGCACGTCCTCGAGCCTAATCAGTTTGTAACTATCGAATGCACTTGTGTTATATAGAACAGAACTGAGCTCTTGCCAGTTCAATTCAATGATACGTCCAGTCCCACTCGTTCGAGAATCGAGAAACTCGTCATGGTAGAGAATAAGAACTGAATCCTTCGAAAGCTGAATATCCATCTCTGTTCCATTTGCTCCACTTTGGAGTGCCATTTCAATTGATTCGAAAGAATTTAAAGGGAAAGAACTATTATATCCCATTCCCCCATGACCTAAAACATCTATTCTGTTACCATTAATATTTATGATTTCGTATGCTTGCTTACCACAAGATAAGAGCAAACCAAGGGTTAGTGATATGCCAATAACTCTTTTCATTTTGTTACTTGAAGTAAGGAAATTTACAATACTTTGACTTAATTCAAAAGTTAAAGCATTGGATTATTCTAAACGAGTTTCGCAATACGTCTATTCCTTTTTACAGGAAATTGATATCAAATGGCATTCGCATTTGAATACCGGTGTAGTTTTCGAGTGTTTTTAGCTTATCGTAAGTTTTGAGAAGCTCTTTTGGTAATTGGGGTGAAGATTGTATAGAAATGCCTGCATTGCTTTGATTTTCTATTTCTTCAAGTAACTCCCCTAGTTTATCTTCCTTTACTGCAGGATAAAAGAGGATTTTCTTCTCTTCGATATTCGCTTCTTTTGAAGCATAATCAATTGCCTCTGTTATACCTCCCAATTCATCAACGAGACCAATCTTCTGGGCATCTCTTCCGGTCCAAACTCTCCCACGGGCGATTACCTCAACTTGTTCAGGCGATAATTTACGTCCTTTTGCTACAAGTGCTTTGAATTCTGAATATATTTCATCAACGTTATCTTGAATCATTAACATTTCCTCATCATCAAGCTTTCGATTCGTTGTCATGACAGCATGTTTGTTAGTAGCTACTCGATCAAATGTAACTCCTAATTTATTCTCTAGCATTTTCCCGGTGTAGGGAATCACTCCGAATACACCTATTGATCCTGTGATGGTTGTAGGTTCAGCAAAGATTTTATGCGCAGATGCAGCGACGTAATAACCTCCAGATGCAGCAACATCCCCCATTGATACAATTACTTTTTTCTTTTTGTTGGTAAGTTCCACTTCTCTCCAAATCTGATCGCTTGCCAAAGCGCTTCCTCCAGGGCTATTAACTCGGAATACTACTGTCTTTATTGTCTTATCATTTCTTACCTCCCTAAATAACTTACAAATCTCATCCGATGTCAACCCATCTCCAGAGGTAGATACTCCACCTTCAGCTAGGATAACAGCAATATTCGGATTGTTGTTTTCTGTTAAAACCTGATTCTGATAGAATTTCTTTTTCGCATATTTCGAAAACTCAGTCATTTTTAGGTCTTCAACATTCTTCTCCTGAACTTTTTCTGCTAGCATATCGAGGACTTCATCTCTGTAAATCGCCTTATCCATTAAATTTTGCTCTACAGCATCCGTAACATCGATGACAAGGGCATTTTCGGCAATACTATCTAAGAATTCCGGTGTTAAGGATCTGTCTACGGCTATATCTTCACGCATGTCACTCCAAAGATTATCTACTAAAGTTGTCATTTGAAGACGCGATGAATCACTCATTGACTCCAGAAAATAGGGTTCTACAGCACTTTTAAAGTCGTTATTAGAGCCTCGAATTATTTGCATTTCGACGTCCATTTTATCGAGTGTGCCTTTCAAGAACATAAGCTCTGATCCGAGTCCTAAGAATGTAACGTTTGAGTTTGGAAATCCATACAATTCATTCGCAGCTGAACTTATATAGTATTCGGTTCTTGTAACAACTTCTCCTGAGTTGTACGCTACAACAAATTTTCCAGATTTTTCAAAATCATTAATTGCGTTTCTGATCTCCCCTGCGGTTGAAAGACCACAAGAAACGTTCTCCAGCTCTAGAAAAACACCTTTGATTTTTTCATCCGCTTCAGCGGTTTTCAGACCATACAGGATCTCTGATAGTCCTATTTTTTTGCTCACCATGAAATTCATTGGATCCAGCTTGGTTTTCCCACGCTCGCCGATTTCACCATCTAATCTCATGTGAAGAATAGAGTTGTTTTTTACTGTATAAACTCCTGTTGAATCGAGGCTACCAATGATACCAAATATTACCATTAACCAAATGAATAGTCCAAGAATAGATACAACAAGTGCAGCCAAAAAGGTGGGCCAAAAAATTCTACCGAAACTTATTTTTTTTACGGATTCTGTCATAATCAATGTAATTGTTCAGGTTAAAATTAGCCACAAATCGAAGTGAAGAATTATTTTTTTTACAAATGGTTAAGTGATAATGATAAACAACTTAATTAGAGGATAAATGCACGCAAATCAATCTCTTTACATACTCTAAAGGCATTGTTTATCTCAAAGAAACTGATTAAATTGCAAGAGCTAAACTTAAACTATTAATCCTTAGAATGAAATATATACTCTCCTTAGCACTATTGTCAATTTTGGCGATAGCGAACAGTCAGACCTTAAAATACTCAAAGGTTAAGATACATACGAATAGTCAAGGATTGCAGCAGCTTGCTGAACTTGGCCTTGCGGTAGATCATGGTGAAATCAAAGCGGGTACATTTTTAATTAGTGATTTCTCAGAAGATGATATCCAGGTTATGGAACAGAATGGTTTTCAATACGACATCCTCATCGATGATGTCAAGAAATTCTACGTCAAAAGAAATGCGACCGCAACGCCTAAAAATGCAACATGTGCCACGACAGGTTCAGGTGGATACCAAGCACCGACAGTTCCAACTAACTTTTACACGAATGCAACGTATGGTGGATTCTTGAAGTACCAGGATATGTTGGATCAATTAGATCTGATGGCCACCGCTTACCCTAATCTAATTACTGTTAAAACGCCAATTTCTACTTACACAACCCATGAAGGTAGACCGATCTACCATGTGAAGATCTCTAATAATGCATCATTCACAGATGATCTGACGAAGCCAAACGTACTTTACACTGCGATTCACCATGCACGTGAGCCACTAAGTATGGCACAGACCGTTTTCTACATGTGGTATCTTTTGGAGAACTATACTTCAAGTGAGGAGATCCAGTTCTTGGTGGATAACACTGAAATGTTCTTTGTTCCTTGTTTAAATCCTGACGGATATCTGAGAAATGAGTCTACTGACCCAAATGGAGGAGGGATGCACAGAAAGAACATGGCACCTGTAGGATCGAACAATCCTGGAGTAGATTTAAATAGAAACTACTCATATGGATGGGGTACAACAGGAGTAAGCTTCAATCAAAACAATGATACCTATCCAGGATCAGGACCTTTCTCAGAGCCAGAGACACAGGCCATGCAGTGGTTGGCTGAAACGTACGGATTTGTTTCTGCGTTCAACGCACATACTTATGGAAACACATTGCTTCACCCTATAGGTACAACTTCCGCTGAATTTGCGGATCACCACGACTATTTCGCAGATCTCTGTAGCCACATGTGCATGCACAATGGATATTTCCCACAGAAAAGTTCTGGATTATATCCTGCTTCAGGTGATTCAGATGACTATCAGTACAAAGTTGATATAGGTGTAAATATGAAGGACACTATCTACGCTATGACTCCGGAAATCGGTTCAGATTTTTGGCCTGCATCATCTGAGGTGATACCATCTTGTCAAGACATGGTATTTCCAAATTTGGTTCTCAGTCACATGGCGCACAAATATTTAACAGTGACTGATTCTGATCCCAGTTCAGTTCCTGCAACAACTGGTAACTTTAATCATAATGTGCAACGACTGGGAACAGTTGGTGGTGCTGTTACTGTTTCAATTACACCATTAACGAACATTCAATCTGTTGGAGCCCCTGTTATCTATGACCTCGATATGAGAGAATCCTCTTCAGGTACTATATCTTATGTTTTAGATCCAGCGATTTCCTTCGGAGATGAAATTAGATACGTTTTAAATACACAGTATGGGTTGTGGACTTATAGAGATACAATAACGAAAACGTTTGGTGCATTGACTCTTCAATATTTTGAAGATGGAACGAACGTATCAAATTGGATCGGTAACTGGAACATAACAACAGCAGAGTTTTATTCCCCAAGTTCATCATTTACAGATTCTCCAGGAGGGAATTATGGAAACGATTCATTCAGAACATATGAATTTGATCAAGATATTGATCTTTCAACGGCAACAGCTGCAGCGGTAACATTCTATGCTAAATGGGATATAGAAGCCGATTATGATTATTGTCAGTTTCAAGTATCCACGAACGGAGGAGCAACTTGGACTGGTCAGTGCGGTAATTACACAGTTGAAGGCTCTAGTACTCCATGGAATGGCAGTGTCCAACCAGATGGAGACCCAGTTTATGAGGGAATATCTGACTGGGTATTTGAGGAAATTAGTTTGAGCGATTATTTGGGTCAAACTATTCGCGTACGTTTTGTAATGGAGGCAGATGGTGGAGTTACAGAAGACGGATTCTATTTTGACGATTTCTCGATCGCTTACAATGATGCTTCGGCACCAACAGTGCCAACGGCAAACTTCACATTATCGGCAAGTACGGCATGTGTGGGGGATCAGATCAATTTTAGTGATATGTCCACGGGAGCTCCAGATAACTGGGTATGGGACTTCGGTGATGGAAATAATTCCTCAGCGCAATCACCAAGCCACGCTTACACTTCAGCTGGAACATATACAGTCACGCTCACTTCTTCAAATATAGCAGGAAGTGATACGTTTTCCCAGAGTTTAACTATTGGATCGCCAACATTTAGCTCACAATCAATTACCATTTGTCAAGGTGAGACTGTTACAGTGGGAAATTCGTCGTACACCAGTGGGGGAACTTATACTGATGTTCTTCCAAATGGCACAGGGTGTGATAGTACGATAACAACAACAATCACTGTTAATCCATTACCAACCGTTTCTTTATCAGTCGCACAGGATACGTTGTGTAACTACAATGATCCAATTCAACTTGCTGGCTCGCCATCAGGTGGTAGTTATTCGGGTTTTGGAATGACTGGGGATACATTCGATCCTGGAGCCTCAGGAAATGGCACACATATTATAACTTACAGTTACACGGATGCTTCAACAGGA
>JALRKF010000053.1 GCA_023254905.1 Crocinitomicaceae bacterium
TGGCGCAGCTAATTACGCTAAAACATATTTTGATGCGTATGCTCCTAATGGTGATTTAGGGTTAAGAGTATTTGTAAAAAACCCTCAAAGCCTTAATGAAGAAGATATAAAGATATACGAAGGTTATTGAACGATTCGTCCATCATTCGAAATAAACTAAAAGTGAATGCAGCTATCTTTAATGCCCAGAAAATAAAGATTTTGCGCAATGATTTTGGGTCATTCAAGGGATGGTTAGATCATTATCATCCATTAAATAGTGACGAATGGACGAAATTGTTCAAAAAGACCTTTAAATTTGTAGGTAGGGAGATTGTGAATGAGTTTTTAATGAGCACAGGATATCTCCTTGGGGCACATGAAAAAAGTTGCCCGATTTTTGATAAGGTATTACAAGAAAAACCCAAATGGTCATCGATATGAAAAAATTATTGGCATTAGTAATAATATTTATCTCCTTCGGAGGTTCGGCTCAAGTAAGTGTCATGGGAGGTATGAATATGTTGAAGTCCTTTTCACCAGAAAAGCCGTTTGGAGGTTTTCACCTTGGAATTGAGATCCCGAGAGACGATGCAATTTCTATTTATGGCCGATATTCACACAACTTCAGCCAATCGGCATCTTTTTATATTCCGGAAGGAGCAATTACTTTAGAACCTAGAGATCCATCTTCAGGACTTCCATATGCATTCATCGGAGCTACTCCAAGGATGAACTATCACATTATTGAGGGAGGTACTAGATATTATCTAGGTAATGGATTTGACTACGGTTTTTCAGCTTATGGAGGTACTAATCTAATGGTCCTGTTTAACAAGGTAAGATTAGACTATGATCCTTATGACGAAGTAGATTATCAAATTTATAATGCGCAAACCTATGTAGGTGAAGGTTCTTATTTTAGTCTTGGATTTGGATTAGGTGGTGGCGTTAAATATACGATGGCGCCTTACGGCACCTTTTACTTCGATCTAAATGTGAATTATTTAATACTGGGTCAACCTAGCAGTAATGAGGTGAACAACACTATCTTTGGTTACGAAAGATTGATAAGTCCTTTGCTATTTAACTTCAACCTTGGTTATCGAAAGGATTTCATGTGGTAAAATGCCACCAGGAGCCTTTTTCTTTTAGTGCCTCAAACTCTTCAATCACTTCATGAAAGTAATTGAATCGTAGATTCATTCCTTCTCTCAAGAGATGTTTTCTTTTTTCAGCAGCTAATTTGTTAGGTGGCAGTTTGAATTGATGTTTCCCACACATTTTTGCTAGAACTTTGAAGACACGCTTTGGAATTGATGAGTGTTCAGGAAGAGGATGCGTCAATTGTAGGTTCGTGAAGATGCTAGGGTTTGGATGTGTTAAAGGGAGTTGATTTGTGTAAAGTCGCCAAATCAAAATTCCCATTGCGAAAATATCGCTGCGCTCATCAATGAGGTCTAACTCATTTAAAAGAAGTTCAGGAGCAGCGAATCCAAGAGGGAATATTAGGTCTCTTTTGGGTTCTTCACCGACTTTTAGAGATAGCCCAAAATCAATGAGCGCTATTTTTAGTTTTCCATCGACCGTATCTATCAAAATATTACTTGGCTTAATGTCACAATGCACAATGTTTAATTTGCGCAGTGTTTTGTATATCTCTTCGAACTCAAGTAAGAATTCATGTAAGAATCCTATGCGCTCTCTTCCTTTCAATTTTTTCCAATAATCATTTATCGATATTCCTTCTTTAAGTGCAGTGATCAGTAACAACTCCTCTTCATTCTCTACGAAATCTAAAACCTGAGGAAGGGAAGGACAAGAGAAGTGGAATTTGGATTCGTTTCGAAGCTGTTGAATTACCAGTTCTTTCGAAGTTACTTTGTTTATGAATTTGATTACAACCCTTGATCCTGTTGCCTTCTCCTCAACCAAAAAGACAGATCCAAATTTCCTATTTTTTTGATTTCCATACGTCTTGAGAATGTTGTATTTATTGAGCAAATTCATTCAGATCACTAAAGTTAAAACAAATAAGCTAGCCTGCGCTAAATAAAGATTTTGGGACAAGAATAATTGATCACAAAACAATGTGAAGTTGACTAAAACATGCTATTTTTTGAATGAAACGTTATTCACATCGAATATTTGATTTATCAACATATTATTTCTTTTTGTCTAAAGTTTCTCTATATTGGTAGAATAATTGGGGAATAATTTGAAATTATTCGTCATATTGTGACTAGGTTTAAATCGCTAACATGGATAAACTTTTTCTTGAAGCAACGGTTCAAACACCATTAATAGATTTCGATCCCGAAAGTGGTCTGATGCAAATAAAGGGCAGAGCAATTCCCGATGATCCAGACAACTTTTGGCTTCCGATTCTTAATTGGTTTGAATCGTACCTTATGCTGCCAGCAGAAGAAACTACATTTGAGATAGACCTAGACTACTTCAATATTTCTTCCTCGAAAAGAATTTTAGTACTTCTCTACAAATTAAACGATATTGCTGACAATGGCAGAAGGGTAAATGTTAAATGGTGCTATAATAAAGCCGACGAGGATATGTTCGAGGTTGGTCAAGACCTTGCATACATGGTTCGTGTTCCGTTTGAATTCGTTGAAATAGAAGAGGTCCTAGCGATAGCATAATTTTTTTCACCTCACAGGTTAAAGCATCTTCGAGATGCTTTTTTTATACCCTTATTTCTCTTAATTTTGCGGCGCATGAGATGGATAAAAGATATACCGCACGAGCGATACAAAATTCAAATTCACAATTACAACGGAAAGTATATTGTCAAAATTGAGCTTGGTCAGTTCGAGCAAGTTTACAAGATCTCTGAGATGGATGTTGTTAGTCTAGATGAATTGGAAATTATGATTTCTAAAGATCTTCTATCGAATGCCTTGAAGAGATTTGTGGACATGCGTTCAGATTGGGAAACATCATTTAAAAAGAAAAATAGTTTATGAATAAGATTTTAGTAGTTGGTTTGATCACATTAATTGCGTCTTGCGGAGGATCAAAACAGCAAGAGGTAAGCAGGGACTTAAAAGTAGAACAGAGAAACGTTGGTGAGCTGAAAATTGCATTTTATGATCAGGATTCTGTTTCTAAATATTTCGAGTATTTTCGACAAGAAGATTCACTCATCAAGCAAAAGCAGATCAAATTCCAGAATGAAATCGAAAGAAGAACAAAGAGCCTTCAAGATTATGTGGTGCAACAAGAGCGTAAAAACCAGTCCGGACTTTTGAGTCAGAATGATCTTATGCAAATTCAGCAGACAATTCAAAATAGAGAGGCAAGTCTTATGCAATATCAGCAGGAAGAAGGAGGGAAGTTAGAGAGAGAGGCAATTGATAAAATGAATACGATAAATAACCGTGTAAAACTTTTTTCTCGTGAATTCTGTGAAGCTAACAATGTCGATATTCTGCTAATCTACTCGCCAATGGCTCCTATTAACTATATTGAATCTTCGATGGATATCACGGAGGAGTTTACAGCATATTTAAATCAAAGGCAAGAAGAGTTCCAAGGAGAATTAAAAGATTAAATCTAATTAATGCTAATAGCAGAGCAAAAAAAGAAAGAAAATATTGCCGAGTACATATTATTGATGTATCAAATAGAGGATATTGTCCGGTCAGCTGAGTTTGATTTGGATAAAATAATGGATTCATTTGTTAAACCTCAGCTTTCGGATGATTCATTTGTTGAGGCAAATCGAAAATGGTATGCTGACTTGATTGAGCAAATGAAAGCTCAACGATTGCAAAAAGCAGGACACATATTAGAAATTAAAGAAATCCTGTTGGAGTTGTCCTATCTCCATAATTCTATGTTTAGCGCATCTGCCGATGGTAAATATAAAGATATTGTGAATCGCGCAGTTCCTTTCATCGATGAATTTAAGGAACGTTCGAACCTAAAAGAAATGAATCATATTGAGATTGCACTGCACGCGATGTATATGAAATTGCTTCTTCGTCTAAAGAAAAAGGAAATTACGCAAGAAACTGAGGAAGCTTTTGATGCTATGAGAATGATGCTTGCTTTTCTCAGTAGAGCTTACAAGCAAATGAAGTCAGGAGACATGAACTTCATGAATAACTAGAAGATTTTATCAGGATTGAGTATTCCATTCGGATCAAAAATGCGCTTTATAGAGCGCATAAGTTCCAAAGAGACAGGTTTAAAGGGAATATCCATGTATTGTTTTTGAACAAGTCCAATGCCGTGTTCTCCGGAAATAGTTCCTCCCATTTTAACCACCTCCTTGAATAGCTCTCTAATTGCCAACGGCAGCTCGTTATTCCATTGATCGTCCGTCAAATCACCTTTGATAATATTTACATGTAAGTTTCCATCACCAGCATGGCCATAACAAACAGATTTAAATCCATTTTTATCACCTATTTTTTTTACAATATTCAGAAGTTTAGGAAGCTCAAATCTTGGAACTACTGTGTCTTCTTCCTTATAAATAGAGTTTGCCTTAACTGCTTCACCAACACTTCTTCTTAATTTCCATAATGCTTCTTTTTGCGAGGCGTTTTCGGCAAAAAGAATTTCATCAATATCATACTGTTCAATTACTTCCATAATCGTCTGACAATCTTCCATGAGTTGGGCTCTATCAAACCCATCTACTTCGATAAGTAGATGTGCAGCATGATCATTTTTAACTTGCACCGTTGACTCTCCAAGATGATTAATAGTCCAGAGAAGAGCATCTCTTTCCATAAATTCCAGGCCGCTTGGTGTAATACCTTTTTTAAAAATTTGAGCAACAGCTGTACAAGCTTCCTCCGCATTGCGAAAGGGAACGAGCATAAGTAAATCTTCTGTTGGATGAGGAATTAGCTTCAATACTATTTTTGTTACCACTGCCAAGGTTCCTTCGGAACCAATGATAAGTTGGGTAAGATTATAGCCTGTTGAGTTTTTTAAAGTATTTGCACCTGTCCATATTATTTCACCTGTAGGAAGTACTACTTCAAGATTCAAAACATAGTCAGCCGTAACCCCATACTTAACGGCTTTGGGACCTCCTGAATTTTCGGAAACATTTCCACCGATAAAACAGCTGCCTTTACTAGCTGGATCAGGTGGATAGAAAAGACCTTTCTCCTTAACTGTTTCTTGCAGAACTTGAGTAATGACTCCAGGTTCTGTTGTTACTTGAAAGTTATCAGTATCCACTGAAATAATCTTGTTGAATTTTTCCATACTGAGCACAACTCCTCCCTTTAGAGGAATTGCTCCTCCACTTAATCCTGTTCTTGCTCCAGAGGGTGTAACGGGTAAATGATTTTCACTACAATATTTTAGAATTGCAGCAATCTCTTCGGGTGTTTCGGGTTTTAGGACTATACCTGGAAGAATAAGAATATCCTCTGTTTCATCGTGTCCATATTTTTTCAAGTCATCATCGTCAGTCGATACTCTATTTTTGAGCAATTTCGTGAAGAACTCGTAGTTATCTTTGGTGAGAGCATTCATGGTGCAAAAAAGAAAGCGGAGTAGATTTCGCTATGCATTAGTTTTTCAGAATTTCAAATTCGGTCCGACGATTTTGCTGTCTTCCATCTTCTGTATTGTTGCTAGCAATTGGTTTACTTGCCCCGTAGCCCTTAGCAGTCATGCGTCCACTCGCAATTCCTTTGGATGTAATATAATTTACTACCGCATTTGCTCTGTCTTGTGACAAAGATTCGTTGAGTTTTGCTGATCCTGTATTGTCTGTGTGTCCACTGATCTCAATCTTGAGACTAGCAACATCTTTCATGAGTTTTACAAGTCTATCTAACTCTGCATCTGATTCAGACCGTAAAGTTGACTTACCGATATCGAAGAAAATATTCCGCAATGCTATCTTACTCCCCACTGCAATATTTTTCAATTCGATGATTTTATCAATTAGGTTATCTGCAGCACCGATGGGAATATCAAAATTCTCTGAATGAAAAAGATATCCTTCAGCTTTAACAGCAATACCATAGTTTTTACCACTTGGTAGTGTAATAATGAATTTACCTGTCGCGCTATTCGTTTTGAATGTTTCGATTACTTTACCTGTAGCATTATCCGTAATTTCAATATTCGCTTCAACAGCTTTTCTGGTCAATGCATCGATAGTCTTACCCTTGAAAACGGTAAAGGACTTTTTGTTTACATCCACTGTCTCTTCTATCGAATTATCCTTCATTGGATTTACAATAGAGGCAAGAAGATAATCTTCGGTGGCGGTAACAGGTTTTTTTTCTGGGCCCCAGAATGTAACTTTGTAAACATCGTAACCACCTTTACCACCTTTACGATTAGATGCAATGTAAGCATATTTGCCATTCGCGGTGCCCGCAAAAAAGAAGTCGTCATAGGGAGTGTTGATCGGGTATCCTAAATTTTCAGGTTTAGACCAAGTACCATGAGACTTTTTTGATACGAAGATATCATATCCTCCTAGTGAGCCTTCACCCTCTGAGGCAATATACATCGTTTCATCATCAATATGTATATAGATTGGTCCATCATTGAATCGAGAGTTTACATTCGTTATCATTTGCGCTGCCATGTAGTTCTTTTTAAGTTTACTTTGCATGGAGCTAAACATGATATCGTATCCATTAGATCTATTTGCGTTGTCACGACCGAAAAAAATACTCCATCCTCCCGGACTATAAGAGGCATATCTTTCATTTGCTTTTGAAGATGAGATTTGGAAGTGTACCTTCTCTGGAGAAGTCCAGTTTGCTCCGACCAATCGACTCTCAAAGATATCGAATTGTCCATTTTCTTCCCTATGCATCAGCATTTTTGTCCCATCATAACTAATGTTATTGGAAATGTCATCCGTTGGTGTATTAACCTCTTTTACACTTCTTGGAGCTGACCATCTACCATCTATCATAGAACTTGAGTAAATGTCTTTATCATAAGATCCCGCTATATTTGCTTCATGTCCATTTGGACGATCTGAGGTGAATATGATCTCTCCGCCATCTGTTGAAATAGAAGGTGCAAAATCATTAAACTCAGTATTCAACTCAGAAACATTATCTACCCAGGCCCGGATAGGATTCGAGATAGTTGACTGCGCAGTACGACATTCTTTTTTACGTTTCGATACGAACTTTGAAAAGTTATCTGCTTTTCTGTAGTCTGCCTCAAATTTTTCATAGGATTTTATTGCATCAAAGAATTTTCCGTCGAGTTGTAATGCATATCCGTAGTAGAAGTTCATAAACGGATCGCATTCGGGGTCAAGTTCATGTGCTTTAAATATATATTCAATAGATTCCTCTTTGAATGGAGAGTTGGCATAACAAACGCCTATTTTAAAGTTTAACTCACCATTATTTGGATTAAACTTTTGAGCCTTTTCGTACTTGGAGATTGCTAATTCATAATTCAAACCAGGGCTCCTTACTTCGAAAACAGCGTTATTTGCCAGCTCAAAATATTCATCTCCGTTCTTTATTGCATCAATTGCCTCTTTAAAGCCATCTTTGTCATTTTTAAAGTTAGAACTTTTAAACTCTACATTTTGAGACAAGCCTGTTATGGCAAGTAGAACTGTTGCTAGTGTTAGTGTAATTTTCTTCATTTCTTTTGAATGCTTAAAAACCGCAATTTCCTGAGTAATATTTTTTACCTATTTCTGACCCGAGGTCTTTTGCCTTATGCCAGTCTTCGCATGCTCCAATCATATCTCGCGACATTTCTTTTATCATTCCACGGTTAACATAGGCGTCAGCATTTTGTTGATCCATTTTTACAGCTTTGTTGGCCCATTCTAGTGCAGTTTCATATTCTTTTTTCTTAAAATAAACTCCGCTAAGGTTTGCAGCAGCTGCAGAATAATTCTATTCTAAATCAAGGGCTTTCTTAAAATCACTCTCTGCATCATTTAGTCGTCCCTTTTCCATTTGGAGAACACCTCTGTTGTTGTAAGCTAAATGAAATTTTGCATCAACCGAAATAGCTCTATTGTATGAAGCAAGAGCATCTTCATAGTTACCTAATTTCGCCTTGGTTGTTCCAATATTATTTAATACAAAAGCAAGGTTTGGATTTTTTCGAATCGCTATCTCATAGTCTGCGATGGCTTTGGCATATTGACCGAGCATTCTGTGCGCAGATCCTCTATCATTATAAGCATTTATGAATTCAGTGTCCAGGTCAATAGTTTTCGAGAAGAACTGAATAGCCTCTTTATAATCTTGTTGCAAGAATTTTAGTGTTCCATAATTATAGTATGCCTTCGGATTTGAGACATCGAGTTCAATAGCTTTTTCGTAATCTATTTCAGCATTCAGAAAATCATTTTTCCCTTGATGAGCTCGCCCCCGTTGGAAATATGCTTTAGAATAAGTTGGTTTTAATTCAATTAAATCGGTAAGTGTTTTAACTGCATCTCCAAACTTTTGAATTTCATTTTCTGCCACACCTTTGTTGTAGTGAGCAGCTGTAAAGTTTTCATCATATTTAATGCTCGTTTCAAATGCACTGATAGCTCCTTTAAAGTCCTTCTTTTGGAACAATGCAATTCCTCTGTTGTAGGCTTCTTGGCTATTTGCTGTAGCCTCATTTTCTAGGTTAAGTGCTGTTATTGAATCCAGGTATACCTGTTCATCCAGAGTTAGTTCCTCTACTTGCGCGGAAGCATTGAGAAAAAAACATAAAAGACCCATGATAAGGGTGAATTTTGTTTCAAACACGTTATTTCGATTTTAATTTCGGGAATCCAAAGTACAATTTTTATACCGAAATAGTTGACAGAAGTTATCAACAACTCAGAATCAGCAAATAGCTTTTAAATTGTTAATTTAGTCAAGCTTAAACTTGAACTATGAAAGACGTTTTTATCGTTGACGGTATAAGGACCGCTATAGGTAATTTTGGAGGCACCTTAAGTTCTGTAAGGACGGATGATTTGGGTGCGCATGTTATTCGAGCATTGATGAAGCGCAATGAAGGGTTTGATCCGGAATTAATCGAAGATGTAATCTTTGGATGTGCTAACCAGGCCGGAGAGGACAATCGAAATGTTGCGAGAATGGCTGGTTTGCTTGCAGGATTACCCTACAGTGTTGGTGGTGAGACTGTAAATAGGCTGTGTGCTTCAGGAATGGCGTCAACAATAAATGCAACTAGAGCTATAAAGGATGGAGCAGGGGATATTTACATTACTGGAGGAGTTGAAAATATGACAAGAGGTCCGTGGGTTATGTCGAAAGTCTCAAAACCTTTTGGCCGTGATGCAGAATTATTTGATTCTTCATTCGGATGGAGATTCATCAATCCCAAAATGAGGGAAATGTATGGAACAGATGCTATGGGTGGCACAGCGGAAAACCTTGTCGAAAAATATGGTATTGACAGACAGTCTCAAGATACATTTGCGCTATGGTCGCAATTAAAGGCAGCTAAAGCTCAAGAAAGTGGCAGGCTTGCTGAGGAAATTGTTTCTGTCTCGATTCCACAGCGTAAGAAAGAACCTATCATTTTTGAAAACGATGAGTTCATACGGAAAAATTCCACATTGGAAGGATTAGAAAAATTACGCCCTGCATTCAAAACAGAAGGTGGTTCAGTTACTGCAGGCAATTCATCCGGATTAAATGATGGAGCAGTAGCATTATTACTTGCTTCAGGACAAGCTATTAAAGAGCATAATATGAAGCCTCTTGCTAGAATTGTAGGAGCTGCAATAGCTGGAGTAGAACCACGAATCATGGGTATAGGTCCTGTATATGCCTCGCAAAAAGTCCTTGAGCGTGCAGGGTTGAGTCTGGATCAAATGGAGGTATTAGAATTTAATGAAGCTTTTGCAGCACAAGTATTGGCATGTACACGAAAAATGGGCTTGGATGATAATGATGAACGTATAAACCCGAATGGCGGGGCGATTGCGTTAGGCCACCCATTGGGAATGACAGGAGGTCGAATTCTTCAAACAGCAGCGATCGAATTGCAGAAAACAAATAAACGATATGCGCTTGTTAGCATGTGTATTGGTGTTGGTCAAGGTTATGCAACGATCCTCGAACGCGCATAAATCCAACTAAAATTATCGTTTCAACGTTTCTGAGATATGAATAAAGTGTTTATCATTACAGGTCTAATTTTTTTTGTTCTTGCATGCAAGAAAAAAGCGACCATTTGGCATACAGACTGGAACATTCCTTTGATAAATGATACGTTGTTTGTAAGTGATTTGGTTAATGACTCTACAATTCAGGAGGATCCAGGTGGTTTTTATGTGCTGGGCTTGAATCGTACTTTATTTCAACTTGGGATAAATGATATTGTAGAAATTCCGGATACAACAATTCAGGAACAATTTGTTTTGTCTATTCCAAGTATTACGATAGCGCCCGGATTCAGTTTTGTGAATTCAACTGAAGAGCATGAACTTATGCTTGATGACGTTCAATTAAGAAAGATCCTTCTTAAGCAAGGCAAAATTGAGCTAACAGTAAAAAATCCACTTGAAACCAAGGCGAACTTTACAATCGAGCTTCCAGGTGTAGAAAAGAATGGCATCCCTTTTATTTACACTTTCACTGCACCAGCTGCTAGTAACAATGCTCCTGGACATTTTTCTCAGCTTATCGATCTTGAAGGCTATGAGATCGATTTGAAAGGTGTAACGGGAATAAGTTATAATAAACTTCAATCTAACATTACCGTATCTTCTGATGCTCAGGGACCAAGCGTAACTATGACCAGCTCGGACATTACCACTGTCGAGGCAGAATTTAAAGACGTAAAACTGGATTACGCACAGGGGTACTTCAAATATTCTTTTTCTGACACGACTCAGCAATATCTCAAACAATTTGACATCTACGATTCAGGCATACTTGATCTTCCAAATACTTCAGTTTCAATTGAAGTTGAAAATGGTATGAAACTCGGTGCTGAGGGATTACTCACATATTTAAATGGACTGAATAGTGTTGGGAATATAGTTGGTCTTTCTTGTAATCATATTGGATCTAGTTTTAACATTGATCCCGCTACTGGTGGTTGGGGAACATTAGCTCCTAGTTACAAGTCACTGAACTTCAATGCTGCCAACAGCAACATAACTCAATTTATTGAGAACTTACCATGTGCTTTCGAACTTGGTTACGGTGCGGAGCTGAATCCCTGGGGCAATATTACTAGTGGTTGGAATGAAATTTTTCCAGATAGCCGTTTAAAATTAGGTTTAAAGATTGATATGCCTTTAATGGTAGGAATGAATGATCTCGCTTTGAGAGATACTTTTGCACTGACTCTTGATCAAGATTTATCTTCAACACACATAGAATCTGGCAGATTTTTACTTGACCTTGACAATGCTTTCCCAATAGGAGGAGAAATACAATTAACACTCTTAAATGCGAATGATGAAACTCTCCAAGTAATCAATGGATCAACTCCCCTGAATGGAGGGCAATTTGGAGAATACGATGCATCACTGGATCTTTTTCATTCTAATTCTACCATTTATTTTGATTTAGATGAAGCGACAATAACAAAATTAAATGAACTTGAGAAAGTTATGGTATATGTAAAATTGAACACAACCGATCCCTCTAATGGAAACAGTCAGCAAATGATGATACCTATTGGAGCATATCTAGGTATCAAACTCAGAACGGAATTCAAATCACAAAATATTCTTTAATGAGAAAACCCAGTATTCTTCTTTGCTCAATATTGATATTAGTCTCAAATGTTCTTCATGGACAAGTTTTGCCAATTGGACATGATACACTTCTCTATAACCATCAGTTAGTATTTTCGGGAGGATATGATTATGCTGCAAACAGTGTTCAAAATGCTATTTCCTCCAAGTTCTTAAGAGGTGGAGAAATAACAGAGGAGATGAAAGATGCCTCATTGGTGAAGCATAGAGCGGTAAATAGAATTGGTGGAATCCTAACAGGAGAATTAAATTACTCGGCCTATGACGTAAAACTTTTCAAAGACTGGGGTCTAAACATTAAGGCAGGATACGATCTTTTTGGTGGATTAATTTACTCTAAAGATTTCTTTGGACTTGCCTTCTATGGTAATCAGCCGTATTTAGGAGATACGGTTTCCATGTCGGGTATGAATGCAACTTATACCAGTTTTCAGAAACTAGGATTTGGCATTACAAGCCCAAATTCAAAGACAAGTGTGACACTGAATTTTTATAATATTGATAATCACTTCGATGCCCAATTCAGAACATTTGAATTTATTCAAGATGAATCGGGCGACTCCTTTAGCATAGAGATGGACGGAGAAATTGAGATGCCAAAGAACTCTAGAATGAATCAAGGATTTGGTGTCGGAGTAGACGTAGATTTTAGATTGCCAATTGCCTGGGGTTCTGAGAACACTGCGTTTATTCAATTTCAAGCAAAAAACATAGGTATAGGATTTTCCTCACAGCCCTATACAAGATATTATACGGACACTTCTATCACATTTGATGGTTTTACTTTAGACGAATTAATAGGAGATAATTCCTTTCTCGGAGATACCAGTATAACGGTGAATAGTGTATTGGATTCAATTGGTATTTATTCAAATAACTTTAGACCAACTTATTTATTACCTGGGTTTATCCAGATTGCAAAAATTGTCGATGAACATTACACAGGAAAATTTCAACCTTTTTTTGGTGTACGATTATACCCTACACTTATCTACAGCCCTATGGTTTTCGGAGGATTGGATTACAAACCTATAGAGAAGTTAAGAGTTGGAGCGAATTTATCCTTTGGAGGGTTTACAGGATTGCGAGGTGGTCTGTATGCTAAT
The DNA here is from genome assembly GCA_023254905.1 of Crocinitomicaceae bacterium. Classification (GTDB taxonomy): domain Bacteria; phylum Bacteroidota; class Bacteroidia; order Flavobacteriales_D; family Crocinitomicaceae; genus UBA4466. The sequence continues at coordinate 12,802 of JALRKF010000053.1, forward strand.
GCGAATTTTGGCATATGGAAAATAGGTTTATCAACGGAGACAATTAGAGGATGGATTAGTCAAAAGGCTCCAGGACAGTCATTATTTTTAAGAGTTGGATGCGCACTCTAGTTATTTTCATATTACTCGTTGTTTCTTCATCTTTGAATGCTCAAATTGCTTTTCATAAGATATATTCCCAAGGTAGCTATGATTTCGGTTGCGGGATTGATCAGCTCGAGGATAGTAGCTATATCGTAACAGGATCTTCAGGTGGATTTGGATCAGGGTCACAGGCCTTTCTTTTAAAGTTAAATAAGTTTGGTGATTACGAATGGTCACTCGGCTACGGTGGCCTAGAGTCTGAGGAGGGTAAAAGAGTCATCTATCTGAAAGATGTTGGATATTTTATTGGTGGAACAACAAACTCATTTGGAAACGGTGCTTACGATATGTACTTAACTCATGTTGGGTTGGATGGAATACAAACTTGGGAGAATAGTTATGGCGGATCCGCTTGGGACAGATTACATGATATGGCATTAACCCGTGATTCGGGATTTTTATTAGTTGGCGAAAATAGCTCAAATTCTAACGAAAATCAGGACGGTTATATAGTACGAACCGATAAAAATGGAAATGTTCTTTGGGAACAAATCCTTGGTTCGAATGGAGATGATGTACTTCGTACATTGAGACAATACAACGACAGTAGTTTTGTTGTCGCGGGCTCTTATTATAATACAGACTCGACCCTTTCCAAAGGAGTCCTTTACAAAGTAATTGATAATGGAACAATCCTCGATACAATCTACTTAGGACAAAATGGAGAGTATGCAATTAATGATATCGAGATTATGGGTGGTCATATAGAGGCCATTGGTTATCGAATAAATCCTTCCTCTCCGATCAAAGAGCATTATGCCTGGGAATTAGATTTGATAACGAACAATACAATAAGTGAATGGGGCGTTCCACAGTATGGAGAATTGGAGTGTATTACGAGTTATGATAACGATTCACGCCGCTATTTGACATATAATTTTGGTGGTCCTGGCACCTTTGAGGGTGGTCCTGATGCTGCTATCGGAGCGTTCAATCAAGATATTATTTATCTAGGTGTTGCAGCACAGATCTCGGATCTCGGACTTGATCAAACATCAGATATCATTAGAACAAGTGATGGAGGAGCTATAGTTGTAGGTTCTACTGCTGGTCCAGGCCTAGGAGTTAGTACAGTTTTTATAACTAAAATCGGTCCGGGTGAAGTTTATCCAACTACCGCAGGCGCCATTGTTAATGACCTAGTTGATGTTAAAAATATTGAGACAAATAATTTACTTTTATTTCCAAATCCCTTCTCATCTCATATCAATATCATCGGAGAACACCACCCTACGAAGATCAATGTTATTGCATTGACAGGAGAAAATCTTCTTAACAAGGATATCTTTGGGGCAGAGGAGGTAGACTTATCATGTTTAAAGGCTGGCACCTATTTGATAATCCTAGAAACTCCGCAAGGGAGATTCCAACATAGGCTTGTAAAACGATGATTACCAATCAAAAGCCGATTTATCAAACCACTTTTTTTGTACACGTAATGTTTGTTCGATAACATCTCTTACACAGTGTTTCCCACCTCCAAATGGAGATTGGTAGTCGCATATTCCTTTTATCTCTACAGCAGCATCCTGCGGACATGTTGAGACTCCTACCTTCTTTAGAACTTCGTAATCGGGAATATCATCGCCCATATAAAGTACTTCATCATCTTGAAATCCATAATCCTGCTTCAAACGATTGTAATGACTGAGCTTATTGTTGGCTTTCAGAACAACTTCTCGAGCACCGAGGTTTTCGAGTCTCTCTTTGACAGATATAGAGTATCCTCCAGTAATAATGAAAATATTATAGCCTTTCTTCGACGCATATTGAAGAGCATATCCATCTTTAGAGCTTAACGTTCTAACTACCTCCTTTTCAATCAACAGAACAGCCCCATCGGTTAAAACACCATCCACGTCAAAGATGAATGTGGTGATCTTATTCAGTTTCTCTTTGTAACTAATCATTTCTATAAATATTTCCTATGCTGGTAGTTAACTTTTCATAAAGCTCTTTTCTCATCCCCTCTTGCATCTCAAGATGCTTTTTTATCGTTTTTACATCACCTCGTCGTGCAGGTCCTGTTTGAATAAGACTTGGATCATTATTTATTGCTTTACGGACTGTTTCTTGGAGCAGGGGATGCAATAATTTAGGGTCTAATTCAAACTCATTGCAAATAGAGGTTGCTTGAAAAATACAATGATTCACAAAATTATTCATCCAAACTGCTGCTAGATGAATTTCCCTCCGTTTTTTAGAATTTGCATAATAAACGTTTTGAGATATCTGACAGCCTAAATCGAAAAGAGTAGAAGCAAATTCATCATCTTTTGCTTCTATGAGTATTGGAACTTCATGGAAATCGGTCTCAGTGTTTTTTGAGAATGTTTGAAGTGGATAAAATACACCTAGCTGATTGTTTGATTTAACATCATCTAATTCAACAGAGCCTGATGTGTAGGCAACAGGAATTCCTTTCGGAATATCCTCGATGATTTCAATTAGTTGGTCGTCAGGAATACAAACAATACAAAGTTGGTTAGAAGGAAGTTGTGATATACTTTCAACAAATTTTGCACTTATATCTTTAGCTAAACTATACCCAGTAGTATTGTTCCTGCTAAAAATATGTGTTATTCGGATATTATGTTCATCAAAAGCAAGTGCAAGATGCGTCGCGACATTCCCGGAACCAATTATACTAATACCATCGATCTTTGCGCCCATAACACTTAGCTATAAAAAAGAAGAATGAATTCCTCCTTTCATTTTATTTTCCGTGACATTGCTTGTACTTCTTTCCGCTACCACATGGACAAGGCTCATTTCGGCCGACTTTCTTTTCTGCCACAACCGGTTGTTGTTTCGCTCTTTGAGGCATCGAGTTTTGAATGGCCTCTTCATAACCTTGACGACCATCGATCTGCTCTTGGGCGGTATTTGTTGCTTGCGCCTTGTTATAGTTCTGTTGCTGCGTCACCTCTTTATTCGTACTGTGAATAGCCTCAGAAACAGGGATATTCATTCGCATGAGTAATTCGGCTGTTTCCGAATTCAGGCGCCCTAGCATGTCTTTGAACAACTCGAATGATTCAAGTTTGTAAACAAGAAGAGGGTCTTTCTGTTCGTACTGTGCATGGTGGACTGCAGACCTAAGGTCATCCATCTCTCGTAGATGTTCTTTCCACTCATTGTCAATCATACCTAGTATTATATTTTTTTCGAATGACTTAACAATTTCCTTACCCCCCGAATTGTAGGCAGCTTCAAGATTAACAACAAGATCCATTTTCCGTTTTCCATCGGATAAAGGAAAAACAATGTTCTTGAATTTGTCCGACATCGTCTCTTGAACATGAACAATTTGCGGAAGCGACCTGTCGATAATATGCTTGTTCTTATTATTATACTGCTCAACAAGTGAGTCATATAGTGACTGAACGATATCTTGGTCTCCTTTTGACGAAAAATCCTCAGCACTGAAGGTAGGTTGAATGCTCAGTGTGCGAATTATATCCTCTTCAATAGAGGAATACTCATCCTTTGTGTATGACGTGACTAACGATTCACTGATATCGTAAAACATATTGTCAATATCGATATCTAATCGGTCTCCGAATAATGCGTTACGACGTTTTTTGTAGATGGCTTTTCGTTGCGCATTCATTACATCATCATATTCAAGAAGACGCTTACGAATTCCGAAGTTGTTTTCTTCTACTTTTTTCTGAGCACGCTCAATAGATTTGGAAACCATACTGTGTGTGATAACTTCACCCTCCTTCAATCCCAGACGGTCCATAAGTTTTGCGATTCGCTCAGATCCAAACTTACGCATTAGATCGTCCTCCAGGGAAACGAAGAACTGAGAAGATCCTGGGTCTCCTTGTCTACCTGAACGCCCTCTTAACTGCCGATCTACACGACGAGAGTCATGACGTTCTGTACCAACAATTGCTAAACCTCCAGATTCCTTAACCCCCTCTCCAAGTTTTATATCCGTACCTCGGCCAGCCATATTTGTTGCAATTGTAACTGCCCCCGGCTGTCCTGCCTCAGCAACGATCTCAGCTTCTTTTTGATGGTATTTGGCATTTAATACATTATGCTTGATACCTTTCATTTTCATCATTCTACTCAGCAATTCCGAGATTTCAACAGTCGTTGTTCCCACCAAAACCGGTCTTTTCTGTGAAACTAAAACTTCAATCTCATCAATAACTGCATTAAATTTTTCTCGAGCCGTTTTATAAACTAAGTCATTTCGGTCGTCTCTTTGAATTGGCCTGTTAGTAGGAATTACGATTACCTCCAATTCATAAATATCCCAGAATTCTTTTGCCTCGGTTTCTGCAGTACCTGTCATTCCCGCAAGTTTGTGATACATTCGGAAGTAATTCTGGAGAGTAATTGTAGCATAAGTTTGCGTTGCAGCTTCTACAGTAACATCCTCTTTAGCCTCAATTGCTTGGTGTAATCCATCAGAGTAACGTCGACCATCCATGATACGCCCTGTTGATTCATCAACGATTTTCACTTTTCCATCCATCACAACGTATTCAACTTCTTTCTCAAATAGTGTGTAAGCTTTAAGAAGTTGATTTACCGAGTGAATACGTTCAGATTTCGTGCTGTAGTCTTGAATTATTTCAGATTTTTTTTCGAATAATTGCTCTTTTGAAAGACCTTGTTTTTCAAGTTGAGAGATTGAAACACCAATATCGGGCAATATGAAAAATTCTCGATCGTCTTTACCTGAAATCAAGTCTATACCCTTATCAGTAAGCTCGATGGTATTTTGTTTTTCTTCAATTACAAAGAAAAGTTCTTTATCAATTTTCTTCATGTGTTTCCCTTGCTCCTGCATGTAGAAGTTCTCTGTTTTTTGCAGATGGGCTCTAATTCCAGGTTCTGAAAGGAATTTGATCAATGCCTTGTTCTTTGGTAATCCTCTGAATGCTCTCAATAGCGCAATACCACCATCTTCAAGCATTTGCTTAGGGTCTTCACCCTCCTCTGCTTCACCATTGATTACTTTGAGTAAGCGCTTCGCCTCGGTAAGACACTGGTTTACATATTTTCGTTGAACGGCAACAATATTCTCAACTCTAGGTTTAAGTTGATGGTATTCATGTTGGTCTCCTTTAGGAGTTGGACCCGAGATAATTAAAGGGGTACGTGCATCGTCAATTAAAACTGAATCGACCTCATCAACTATAGCGAAATGGTGTTTTCCTTGTACAAGATCATCCGGGCTCCCTGCCATATTGTCACGGAGGTAGTCGAATCCGAATTCATTATTTGTACCGAAAACAATATCACATTGATAAGCTTGTCGGCGTTCCTCAGAGTTTGGTCTGAATTTATCGATACAAGTCACACTCAATCCGTGGAACTGATACAGGGGTCCCATCCATTCTGAATCCCTTTTTGCGAGGTAGTCATTCACGGTAACAACGTGTACACCTTTTCCCGTTAATGCATTCAGATATACCGGCAGGGTAGCAACTAATGTTTTACCTTCTCCAGTTTGCATTTCAGCGATGTTGCCACGATGAAGAACTGCTCCACCCATAAGCTGAACATCGTAATGCACCATATTCCATTTTACAGGTGCTCCTGCCGCTGTCCATTCATTGTGCCATACTGCCTTATCTCCTTCAATCGAAATTCCGTCTCTCTCAGATGCGAGTGCTTTATCGAAGTCTTCCGCCGCAACCTCTAGTTTCCCATTTTCAGCCCAACGACGGGATGTTTCTTTCACGACAGCAAATGCTTCGGTTAGTAAAGTTTCAAGAATTTCTTCAAGTTTAGTATCAATGCGTTTGCTCAGTGCATCTATCTCTTCGAAAAGTTCCTCTTTTTCATGGATGTTCGTTGCTGGGTCATTTGTTTTGTCCCTCAACGATTGCATTTCAGCTTCTAAATCTGCAGTGCCATCTTTCAGCGTTTTTTGGAAGTACTTCGTTTTCGATCTCAACTCATCATCAGAGACATCTCTTAATTCTTCAAATTTTGTATTTGCTTCATCAATAATGGGCTGATATTCTTTTCTATCTTTTGAGGATTTATCTCCTAGAATTTTCTTGAGTAAGTTCGAAACCATTTGCTATTCTGAATTGAAGCGTAAAAATAATAATTTCCTGATGCTTTCAGGTCATTTAAACTGATAATTAACGGTATCGTTCTCGACATAAATTGTACCAATTAAGAAGTGCTGACAAATTGTCCAAAATATTATTAAATATCTGAGCTTTTTTCTAAGGCATCTGAGGATTCGCATTATCTTTGCGCCATGCATGAAATGATTTTAATCCTAGATTTTGGATCACAGTATACTCAACTCATTGCGCGCAGAGTAAGAGAACTTAATGTATACTGCGAGATACACCCTTGGAATAAGGCTCCTGAATTGACCGATAATGTGAAGGGCGTAATTTTGTCGGGGAGCCCCTTTTCGGTTCGAGATGAAGCTTCTCCAAAACCAGATTTAAATGATTACAAAGGAAAAATTCCATTGTTGGGTGTTTGCTTTGGAGCTCAATACATGGCGAGCACCTTTGGTGGGGAAGTTATGCAATCTAAAATACGTGAATACGGAAGGGCAAATTTGTCTTACATTGATCAAAGTTCTCGATTATTGAAAGGGATGACCACAGGTTCTCAAGTGTGGATGTCACATGGAGATACAATCAAACAAATACCCGACAATTTTATGGTCATTACGAGCACTTCAGATGTTCGCGTAGCAGGTTACCATGTTGAAGATGAAGATACATATGGTATTCAGTTCCATCCTGAGGTATATCATTCATTAGAAGGAACAAAGCTATTAAAGAATTTCATTGTCGACATTTGTGGATGCGGTCAGGACTGGACACCTGCCTCATTTGTTGAAGAGACAGTTCATGAATTGAAAGCGAAGCTAGGGAATGATAAAGTAATCTTGGGACTCTCTGGAGGAGTAGATTCCTCTGTTGCTGCCGTTCTGTTAAACAAAGCCATTGGGGATAACTTGTATTGCATTTTTGTAGATAACGGTTTACTTCGGAAAAATGAATTTGAGCAGGTGCTGGAGTCGTATCAAGGGATGGGACTCAATGTTAAAGGTGTAGACGCGAGCGAAAAATTCTATGAGGCTC
>JALRKF010000166.1 GCA_023254905.1 Crocinitomicaceae bacterium
TAACAACTAGTTTCTCAGTAGAAACAACTCCGTTAGCTTCAACGTTCACCATGTAAACACCACTCGCTATTGAAGTTGTGTTAATTTCAACATTCTGAGCACCAGCAACGCTTCCTAGATTGTTTGTGTAAACAACTTGTCCAGCAAGGTCAGTTACACTTACGTTAACTGCAGCCTCTCCATTCAATTCGAAAGATACAGTAGCGTTGTTAACCGCTGGGTTAGGGAATACGTTCATTCCGATGTTATTCTCTAACTCATTAACATTTAATGGTCCAAAGTACATTCTAACCTCTTTTGTGGTTGTTGAATAGTACCAAGTCAAGTCTGTCGCATCGTAGTAGAACGTTGTCTGAGGAGCAGAAGATCCTGATGTTCCAACAACGAAATCATTCGATAAACCTCCGTCACCGTCAGAACCAGCAACAATTAAATATGTTTCGTCTGCAGCAAGTGTGTATCCTCCAGAAAGTAACGGAAGTAATACAGGAGCACCTCCAATATCTGCAGCAGTAATTGTATAATAATCCGTCTGATCTTCAAGAATGAAGTCTCCTGTTGTTGGATCTATTGAGTATAATTTTCCGAACATTGAAGCCCCCTCAACTGCAGCAGGGTGAACACCCACTTCAATTCCTGTTAGCGTTGCAGAAGTGAACATGTCGAATACGTTTCCGGTCTCGTAACCGTTACCTGAATTGAAAGTTCCTCCTTGCGTACCTGCTGCGACATTGTCACGTGCATAGGAATAATCTGTAATACCAAGAGTTGCTCCTTCGTAGTCGTTATTTGCCAGATTGGCATCTGTATTGGAAGGAGTTTGAATATCGAAAGTAGCGTTTACTGAACCTACAGCTGCAGCAGGAGTGTATTGCGTTGAAGTACAAACCGTATCTACTCCTCCTAATCCATTAAGCGACATAACTCCGCTTCCTGTCCACGCTCCAACAGTAGCTGTGAAAGTAGCATCTGTCACGTTATTCAAGCCAGTGTTTGTAGCCGAACCACAAAAAGTGATTGGTTGGATTTGCTCAATTGGTGTGTTGTAGTAAGGTAAAGTTACTCCCCATGTACCATCAACTCCCCAGAAAAGCTCATCTGCTCTTAGATCATAAGGCTCAGTTGTTTTGATAACGATATCATCAACAGCCCAGTCCCAGCCCCAAGCACCGATGTAGTGAAAACGGAGTGCTACGTTTGCTGAACCGGCAAGACTAGTAATATCAGCAGAATATGTGTAATTGAAGTTATCACTGGCTTCAGAACCATCGGTTACAACCAATGTCGTCCAAGTTGCACCACCATCGCCAGATACATCTACTTCTCTTGTGTCAAGATATGTTCGATAGGCTGTTTCAAACTCAAGTGTTAGATTCGTTTGACCAGAACAATCGATAGCTCCACCATTCCATGTAACGTATGCATCCTGCACTCCTGTCTGACCTTGGCTGTCTGAATCGATTAGCCAGTAACCGTTAGTTGCTGTAGTCATGGTTGCAGGACCTGCACCAGATGGCATAGCAGCTGGGTCTGTAGTCCAGAACCAGTCAGTCGCCGGGGTAGAGGTGTTTGATACTGTCCAGTCTGCCGCATTTGAACAATCGTTTGTCCAGATTATAGCCTTAGGAGCAGTTGTAGATGCTGGCGTAGTTTTAGCCGAGCTGAAAGAGGTATTCTTCGGTGCTCGAGCAAAATCAGTAGCCAATTGTTGAGCGCTCGCAACAGAAACAGCTGCAATCGCTACTAAGCTTAAGTAAATTTTTTTCATAGTTGTGTAAATTTTGAAGTGTAAATTTAATAATAACTTTATTAAAAAGTCAAATATTCATTAACAATAACACTAACGTGTGCAGAGGATAAAAGGTTGAAAATTCGTTTGATGTCTGATTCACTATCAAAAATCAACTATTTCATGAAAGAATAATTTTAGTTTACTCAAGAAGGCGCATCGTTATAAGCGTCAATAGTCATATTCAAATCAACTTAAAAGCTCTCAGTTTTCAGAGGGTTTTTTGTATTATAGAGGAATGGAAATACTACCCTTTAAGCCTGAGCTTAAAAGTGATTGTTTAACGGTATTCAAATCTAACATACCCAAGTATTTTGCTGAGCATGAATTAGAAGAATTTACTACTTGGTTGGAAACCGGTCAAGTTGACACGTACTATGTTATAAAATTGGAAGAAAAGATAGTGGGTTGCGGAGGGATTTATTTAGACCCTGACAGAAATAAAGCAGGTTTTGCCTGGGGAATAATTCATCAAGACTATCACAAGCAAGGTTTTGGGAAGGCATTCTCGGAATTTCGAATCAAGAAGATCAAGGAAATGTCTGACCTTCCTATATATCTAGTTACCTCTCAATACACCTATGAATTTTATCGTAAATTAGGGTTCGAGGTGATTGCCTTTGAAAAAGATGGATTCTTTGAGGGCAATGATAAATACGATATGAAATATACGCTATGAGTGGACGGCTTCTTACCTTTTGCTTTTTCATCCTTTTGCTTTCGTCCTTCGCACCTGCTAAAGATGAGACCAACGGTTATTGGGAAGTGTTTAAGGTTAAACCAAATTCTGGCCCCTCGAAACGAAAAACGAGAAGGGTAGCAAACGGATTTCTTCATCAGTTTAGAGACGATGGTGTTGTAACAACAGGTCGGAGAGTAGATAAAAAGAAAGAGACTAAATCCGGCACCTATACATTAAACCTGATAATATGACACTCCAAATACGAGAGGTTGGCCCTAATGAGGAAGAACCCTTGAGAGTCTTAAAATTGACCTCGAAAAAATTAATAATTCAAGACAGAAGGAGCACTGTTCACCTTCGCAAGATTGAGGAATAAGCATTTGAAAGATCAGGTTATACAACCCATTAAGCGCCATAAACTAAGGCGTAAACTTGGTAGAGTATTTTACCGAACGAAACGAAAACTCTCGTATCTAAAAAGCAAAAAGAACTGGGCAAAGGCGAGACCTCTTCCAGAGGACCGAAATACGACTATGGAGCATAGATCAATGATCTTGCGACCACTCAAAGATGTGGACATGTATCTGCAGGAGAATAAGCGTACCAACCTAGCACTGGCAATCAAACATATAAACGGTGTACATATAAAACCAGGAGAAGTATTTTCATTCTGGAAACTAGTTGGTAATCCTTCCAAGAAAAAGGGATATTTGGAGGGATTAGTTCTTAATCAAGGGAAGATCGAGAAGGATACGGGTGGTGGACTTTGTCAACTTGGGAACCTTATCTTTTGGATGGTTATTCACTCCCCGCTCGATATTGTCGAAAGACACAGACATGGGTTTGATGTTTTTCCAGATGTTAATCGAAAGGTTCCTTTTGGAGCGGGTGCCACGCTTTCGTACAATTACATAGACCTACAGATTCATAATAACACTGAAGATAACTTCTACCTTGAGTTTTGGTTGGATGAAACACATTTGAATGGACGTATATCATGCAGTCGGGAATTGGATAGAAAGTATCAGATTGAAGAAAGAAATCACATTTTTCAGCAGCAAACTTGGGGAGGCTATACAAGACACAATCAGATCTTTCAATTGGAATTTGATCTGGACGACAACCTTCTCTCAGAACGTTTGATCGTAGAGAATCATGCGATCATGATGTATCCACCTTTCCTAAACGAAAAAAACCGCTACTAAGAGCGGTTTAATACAACAATAACAATCGCTTGTTTATTTATTCAGTAAGGCTTTTACCGCATCAGCGATTACCTTACCATCGGCCTTGCCAGCCAATTTTTTTGATAACATTCCCATTACTTTACCCATGTCTTGTGGTCCTGAAGCACCCATTGAAGCAATCGCTTCTTCAGCAGCAGTCTTTATTGCATCCTCAGACATCATTTCCGGAAGATAATATGCAATGACATCAGCCTGAAATTTTTCATCAGCCGCCAGATCTTCTCGTCCTTCCTTCACATATAGATTATGAGTTTCAATTCTCTGCTTGTGTAATTTCATCACGATCTTCATCGCTGTATCGTCCGAAACTTCTCCAGCACCCGATGTCGCCTCTAACAGTAATTTAGACTTGATATCGCGCAAGGCTGCAAGCTTTTCTTTTTCCCGAGCTAACATCGCTGATTTGATATCAGCATTGATCTGTTCTATAAAACTCATATTTAATCTACGTTATCGTGTAGAAAAGAATTGTTGCCATTCAATGAAGAATTTTCCCCATCATTTTCAATACTGAATTTACTAGTATCGTTCTCTTTGCTCGGCACTGACTCATCCAGGTCAATATTTCTTCTTTTGAATGCAGGCTCGTTTTCAAACTCCGCAATACCATCAACTTTCTTCAGACGCTGTGTATACTCCTGAATTCGTGAGAGGCGTTCCTGGGTCTTTTGCTGCTGCTCCTCAGGTGATAGTGCCTTTTTTGTAACGGTCGCCTCAAGATCAAACGTTTCATCTGTATTATCATCCAAAACATAACGTTTCACCTCTGTTTCTTCTGACTTTTGAGAATTAGAAGAGTTGGTCTCGTTCGAACGATCCGTTGATACTGAAGTTTCATCAGCTAAAGAAACATTCCCATTCCAATCCAGCCCTATTTCACTCTGTAATTCTTCATTTGCCTCGATCGTTTCCTCTGAAGACGTTTTTAAGTAAGGCTCATCATCTGTCTTTTTTAACTCTTTAGCTCCTGCCCAAATATCAGATTTGTCTGTCGGTGAATTCATTGGTTTTGTTACCTCGGTTTTCTTTGGCTCTTCCAATATAACAACGTTCTTTTTTGGAGCCTGCTCATAACCAGTGAGTGGAGAACTTTCGAATCCAGTTGCAATAACCGTTACGCTGATCTTTTCACCAAGTGTTTCATCTTTCCCATGTCCAAAAATTACATCAGCCGTAGATCCCGCTGCATCCTGAATAAAATCAGTGATCTCAGAAATCTCATCCATTGTTACCTCAACCTCACCATATGTAATGTTCAGTAAAACGTACTCAGCACCACTAATATCATTATCATTCAAAAGTGGAGATTCAAGAGCTTTTTCGACAGCATTAACTGCTCTGTTCTCTCCTTCAGCGGATGCACTTCCCATAATTGCGACACCACTGTCTTTCATTACTGTACTTACATCATTAAAGTCAACATTGATAGCACCTGTTAATTCGATCACCTCAGCTATACCTCGAGCAGCTGTTGCTAAGATTTCATCCGCCTTCGAAAATGCTTCCCCAATAGATAGATTTCCTGTAATCTCCCGTAATCTCTCATTACTGATTACAAGTAATGTATCCACAGCATTTCTCATTGCTTCCAAACCTTCCGAAGCCTGAACCCTTCTTTTCCTTCCTTCAAAATTAAATGGTACCGTTACGATTCCTACTGTAAGAATACCGAGCTCTTTGGCTACTCCTGCGATAACTGGTGCCGCACCAGTTCCGGTTCCACCACCCATTCCAGCAGTTATAAATACCATCTTCGCATCTTTACTTAAGTATTCTCTTATTTCTTCGATATTTTCAATAGCGGCATTCTTTCCAATTTCTGGTAAAGAGCCCGCTCCTCTACCTTCTGTCAAAGAGGGACCTAATTGAATTCTGTAAGGCACTGGAGAAACCTCCAAAGCTTGCACGTCTGTATTGCAGACTACAAAATCTACTCCCTTAATACCTTGGTTAAACATGTGGTTTACAGCATTACTACCACCTCCTCCAACACCAATCACCTTAATGATCGATTTGTTTTCTTTTGGTAATTCAAAATCCATAGTCTTTTGTGTTAATTATCTCTATTATTTTTTTGATTCACTCTCTTCGTCTTCCTCTACGAAAAACCCTCCCATTTTTTTCATAAGTTCCTCGAAGAATTTACCCTTAGGTGGTTTAGAATGACCTTTTACCCCACCTTCTTCTGAATCATTGTTTTCTCCTAGATCTGTTCTTTTAAGTGATCTTTCATAGTCTTCAAACCCTTGCATAACTAGACCAATTCCTGTGGCATACATAGGACTTTTCATTGCTTCCGTATTGTTATTTGCAAGATGCTCAGTTGGATAACCAATTCGAGTATCCATGGCAGTAACATATTCAAATAACTGCGTAATATGTCTTAATTGGGATCCTCCACCTGTAACAACAATTCCACCAATTAGTTTCTTCTCGTATCCAGAGTTCTTGATCTCAAAATGGACGAGCTCAATGATCTCCTCCATTCTAGCCTGAATAATGCTCGCAAGGTTACGAAGAGTAATTTCTTTTGGAGCTCTTCCTCGTAAACCAGGAATTGCCACGACCTCATTTTCTTGACTTTCACTTGCTAAGGCAGAACCGAATTTCTGCTTTAGCTTTTCCGCTTGTCGCTTCATGATAGTACATCCCTCTTTAATATCTTCTGTAATCACATTCCCTCCGAAAGGTATAACCGCTGTATGTCGGATAATACCCTCGTGGAAAATAGCGATATCAGTAGTTCCTCCTCCAATGTCAACCAACACAACCCCCGCTTCTTTCTCTTCTTCAGTGAGAACAGAGTGAGCTGAGGCAATAGGTTCCAAGACAATATCTTGCACTTTCAATCCAGCACGTTGAACACACTTGTTAATATTGAGTGATGCACCAATATTTCCAGTGATGATATGAAAGTTTGCTTCCAATCTGACACCGGACATTCCAATCGGGTCCTTTATGCCTTGTTCATTGTCAACAATATACTCCTGTGGAAGTACCGTAATAATCTCCTCTCCTGGAGGCATTGCCAATCGGTACATATCATCCATAAGAGCATCAATATCCATCTGAGATATCTCATTTTCCAAGGACGTCCTTGTATGAATTCCCCTGTGTTGAATACTCTTAATATGCTGACCTGCAATTCCGACATTCACTACCTTGATGGAGAGATCTCCTTCGATTCTCGATTCAGCCTCATCTACAGCCTCGCGAATCGAGTTAATCGTTTTCTCAATGTTGGAAACCATCCCACGGGTCACCCCAAGAGACTCAGATTTACCCATTGACAGGATTTCCATTTTCCCATGTTCGTTCTTACGTCCTACGAAACATGCGATCTTTGTGGTTCCAATATCTAATCCTACAATAATCTTACTCATATAGTTCTCTTTTTCTTGCAAACTATTTGTCCCTCATATTTCAAACTAATCTCCTCATACTTTCTCCAGCCTTCATAGGGTATAGCCTCCTTATAAAACACCTTCAGTTTCTCAAATTTCTTCCCGACCTCTGATTTGGAATTGGCAGAACCAAAATTGATTACATGGTCTCCAACCAGTGGAATCAACAATAGGTCTCCATTCTTCTCAACTTGAATTTGTCCAATCAAAGACTGGAATAAGGGATCATTACAAACATAATTGGAAATCCAATAAATGTCATCGAGTTTTAGAATACTTATTAAAGTATCATTGTTGATAATTTGAGGCACTCTTATCCCATTGGAACGTTCCACGATAAATCCAGTTGCAACGGGTATTCTCGCGGTGTGCGTAGTTGTTCTATCCATGTACTCTCCATCTTCATCTAGATAGTATGTTTCTCCAAATTTATTGAAGACTCTCACAATAGGTTCACGAAGCTCAAGATCGATGTTCCAAGAACCATTTAACCCCATATATATGTCAACCGTTTTGACGTGTGAAATAGATTCTAAATACTCTTCCATGGCTTGTAGGTTGAGATCTTCTACCTTCATATTTGGACGAAAAAGTCCTTTTCGGCTTAGCTTCATCTTTATCTCATCTTCATTCAAAAACCCATGTTCACTTTTCACATGGATTGAAACATCTGGCTCCTGCAAGGAAATTTGTTGCCTGTCCTGCTCAACCTTTACAAGAAGATAAATTATCCCACCTGCAAATAAGGTCCACAATACTATTTTAATCAACAACTTCACCCAGTAATTTTAATTTTAAAGGTTCAACAATCCTGTCAATATCTCCAGCCCCGATAGTAATTAGCACCTCATTAGGAGAGCAAGTGACTTGGTTGATTATTTCGTCAGCATTCAATAATCTCTTATCCCCAAGTGTTATTTTTTCTAACAAAATATCACTTGTAACTCCCTCCAAAGGCTTTTCTCTTGCGGGATAAATCGGCATCAAAATAAGCTCATCAAACTTTGATAATTCCCTAACGAAACCATCAAAAAAATCTTTGGTTCTTGAAAAAAGGTGTGGTTGAAAAATGCCCTTAATCCTTTTACTTGGATAAAGCTTTTTTACCGCATCGATAAGCGCATTTATTTCGGTTGGATGATGTGCATAGTCATCAATAAATATAATGTTGTTCGTATTGATCTGATACTCAAAACGACGCTTCACACCTCTGAATGATTCCAGCCCCTTTCTGATCTCTGTGAGTTCGAGTTTCAATTCATTCAAAATCGCTATTACTGCCAAAGCATTTGAAGCATTGTGCTCTCCTGGTAAACCTAGTATTATATTTTCCCAAATGACACCTCGTATAGATATATCCATCATGAATACACCATTTTCAGACCTGACCTCTATTAATTGATAGTCATTTGCTTCGCCCCAACCATAAGTAATGAGATTTTTATGCGCCAGCTCAACGCTTTCATTAACAACTAGGATGCCTTGCTCGGAGACATTCCTTGCATATAATTTGAATCCTTCATCAAACTCTTTTGAGTCACCGTAGATATCTAAATGATCCACATCTGTTGTTGTGACGATAGATGCAAATGGAGAGAGATTCAAAAATGATCGATCAAATTCATCCGCCTCTACTACTGCATAATTAGCATTTATATTACCCGTATAGTTGGAGTTAAAATTGGTGCTGATACCGCCAAGAAAAGCATTGCATTTAATAGCAGATGCATCCAAAACATGTGCTAACATGCAACTAGTCGTTGTTTTACCATGTGTGCCCGCAACAGCAAGTGTTTGCTGCTCCTTTGTTATCTCACCGAGCAATTGTGCCCTTTTCAATACACGGTATCCATTCGAATTGAAATAAACCAACTCACCCATTTCGGCTGGTATTGCAGGTGTATATACCACGAGAACATTCGCATTATTGCTGAATATCTCAGCAACAGCATCACCCATGTCTTCAAAATGAATGGATGCACCTTCCTTTGAAAGCTGATCTGTGAGTGCAGAGGGTGTTTTGTCGTAACCGCTCACGTCATGCCCCTCTTGTAAAAAGAAACGTGCAAGAGCAGACATTCCGATTCCACCGATTCCAATAAAGTAGATATGTGAATACTTTCTCAATTCAGATTATAGATTCTATAGTATTAACAATTTCACTAGTTGCATTAGGCATTGCCATGGATTTGATGTTTGCACATAATTCGTTGCACTTCTCAGTATCACTCAACAATGAAACTGCTTCAGTAATAAGTACATCTCTCGCTTCCTTATCTTTGACCAAAATGGCTGCATTTTTATTTACTAATGCCATTGCATTTTTAGTCTGATGATCTTCGGCAACATTAGGCGATGGAACCAAAATTACAGGCTTACCGATTAAACACAATTCAGATACTGATATTGCACCTGCTCTAGAGATTACGACATCAGCCGCAGCGTATGCTAAATCCATTCTATCAATGAACTGCACCATTTTGATGCTACCAGGCAATTCTCTCTCTAAATTCTCAAGAGCTGGGTAGTAGAGTTTACCACACTGCCAAATCAATTGTATCCCTGAATCGTTAACCTCTTTTAGCTTACCGATAACACTTTCATTTAATGTTTTCGCACCAAGGCTACCTCCGATAATAAGAACTGTTTTCCTATGAGGGTCCAAGCCATAATGTTTTATCCCTTGATCCTTCTTACCATCAATCATGACCATTTCGCTTCTAACAGGATTACCTGTCATTACAATTTTCTCCTCTGGAAAGAACTTATCGAGCCCCTCATATGCAACGCAAATTTTTTGAACACTCTTCGCAAGAATTTTATTTGTTTTACCCGGGAATGAATTCTGTTCCTGTAGCACTCCAGGAATCCTCATCATTGTAGCTGCCTTTAATGCGGGGCCACTCGCATAACCACCAACCCCGACAATGACTTGTGGTTTAAACTCTTTCACTATCGAACGTGCCTTCATCAAACTCCCCACAATCTTGAAGGGGAGCAATAAATTGGACAATGTTAGCTTACGTTGAAAACCGACTATTTTCAATCCTTCTATCTCGTAACCTGCAGCTGGCACCTTCTCCATCTCCATTTTACCTTCGGCACCGATAAAAAGAATATCAGCATTTGGATTACGTTTCTTCAATTCATCAGCAATCGCAATCGCTGGAAATATATGTCCACCTGTTCCACCACCAGATATAATAATTCTATCTAAAGACATAAACTACTTTTTATCTTTATTCTTTTCGTTTTTGTATGCAATAGCCTGGACTATACCGATTCCAAAACATGTCATGATCAGAGCGGATCCTCCCATTGCTAGGAGGGGCATATTTTGACCTGTTACTGGAAAAACACCCGTACAAACCAACATATTAACACTTGCCTGACTCAACAATAAAATCCCTATTCCAATACATACATAAGTCTCGAACATCGTCTGTGCACTCAGACCAATCCTAATAATCCGAAATAATATAATTAAATACATTAGGGCTAAAATAAGAGCCAGTATCAATCCAAACTCTTCTACAAAACTTGAATAGTAAAAGTCAGCATAAGCCTCAGGTAAGTAATTTTTTAATTGACCATTACCAGGTCCCTGACCCCATAAGCCACCATTATATATAGCCAATTGAGCATTAAGCGACTGTGCATTGTCCAGGACATTTGCATCATCGTTAATCTTGTTAAAGATCCTGTTCTCCCATGTCTCATAACGCGGGAGAATGTTCAATTCGGGGACGGCTTTGTGGAACAACACAATGATCCCAAGCAATGCAATACCGCCTCCTATCAGTGAGCCTATCTTTAGCAATGGTACTTTCCCGATAAATAGTATTGTTAAGCTAATAGCAAAGAGTATTGCAGCCGTTGAGAAGTTATCTTTTACGATCAATCCACAAATAACAATGATCGGCATCACAACAGGCCAGAAGCCTTCTCTCCAATCATTTAAAAGATTCTTCTTTTTGACAAGCAATCTCGATACATAAATTATGAGTGCGAACTTTGCAAAATCAGAAGACTGAAAAGTCAATCCAACAAAGGGGATCCTTACCCATCTTCCTGCATCATTTACTTTAACCCCAAACAATAAGGTGAAAATTAGCAATGCAATTGCAAAGTAAAATGCAGCCTTGGATAACTGAGAAATATACCTTGGGTCTTTTCGATGGATCCAATACATGACCCCAAGACCAATTAGAACGTATACAAAATGCTTAAATAGGTATTTGAATGGTGTTCCTCCCTCCACTTTGACAAGTACTGGAACAAAACTGTAAACACTCACTAGAGAAAAGGCTAGCAAAAACAGCGTAATAACCCAAATAACCCGGTCACCCTTTAAGTATTGTAATAGATTCTGCATTACTTATTTTCACTCAACCAATTTTCAAAAGATTTCATTTCGGAAATCGCACTTTTACCATGTGAAGTAAACAAGAACACCATCTTATCTTTATTCACCTCCTTAACAAAAGCGAGTGCGTCGTTGACACTATTTACATTCATTATTGTGTCAACTTCCGAGAGAATTTCAGGTGCTATCGAAACCTTTGTCTCATCATAAATGATTAATGTATTTAGCTTCCTATGTAATCCTAGATTGAGCTCCAAGCCTTCTTTAGCGTTAGAATATCCCGTCAACCATAAAACCGAGAAAGGAAAGGATGAGATCACATTAATCAGTCCCTCAATTGGTGGGTTCTGCCAGGAAAATGTGTCCATCCCGTAAACTTTGCCATGTGCCTTCATAGAAGTCTGCTCACGCCAATTTTCGAGCCCCTCTTTTCTCGCCCTGAGTAAGTCTTCTTGTTTAGTCTCTTTTGCTAGTTTCTTGCTCATTTTAAAGTGCTCTCACTGCTTTTTTAAACTCATTGCCTCGCTCTTCATAGTTCTCGAAAAGATCGAAACTTGCACACGCTGGTGACAGTAATACAGTCTCATCTTTCTTTGCTAAACGATATCCATAAGCAACAGCCTCCATTGCATTGTTAGCCTCAACAATATTCTCAACAACACCTGTGAAAGTATCCTTGATCTTCTTGTTGTCCTTCCCTAGGCAGATGATCGCTTTTACTTTATCTTTCACAAGATCCAATAGCTCTGCATAGTCATTTCCCTTATCAACACCTCCAACTATCCAAACTGTAGGATTCTCCATACTTTCGAGGGCAAACCAAGTAGAGTTAATATTTGTCGCTTTAGAGTCATTGATAAACTCTATTCCATGCACTTTGGCGACAAATTCTAGTCTGTGCTCGACGTTTACAAAGTCACTCAGACTCTCTCTGATGGACTCCTTTCTGATTTCAAGGATTCTTGAGGTGATCCCTGATGCCAACGAATTCTGTACGTTGTGCTTTCCTTTTAATGCTAATTCATGAATTGACATAGTGAATTGATCTTTTATATTTATTGTTATTTGTTCCTTGTTTAAGTATCCTCCCTGTTCCAATTTATCCGAAAGGGAGAAGGGAGCTTCTTTTGCGCTGATCGAAGATGTCTCCAACCAACCAGTAATGTTTTTATCGTCCTTGTTGTAGATGAACCAATCATCTGCAGTTTGGTTCTTAATAATCCTGAACTTGGAGTTGATGTAGTTCTCCATTTTGTGTTCGTAACGATCTAAATGGTCTGGAGTGATATTCAAGAGAATGGCTATGTCTGCTTTAAAATCTCTCATGCCATCTAACTGGAAAGAGCTCAGCTCAAGCACATAATAATCGTACGATTCCTCTGCTACCAATTTTGCGAAACTATCACCGACATTTCCGGCTAACCCTACATTAAACCCAGCTTTCTTCAGTATGTGATATGTAAGCATGGAAGTAGTAGTCTTGCCATTACTTCCAGTTATACAGATCTTGAACGCATCTGTATAATATCCAGCAAACTCGATCTCAGAAATGACCTTGATTCCTGCTTCATTTAGCTTCTTGATCAAATCAGCAGTGTCCGGGATCCCTGGTGATTTCACAACGAGGTCAGCAGTTAGAATACGTGATTCTGTATGCTTCATTTCTTCCCATTCAAATCCCTTTTCCTCAAGTACCCCCTTGTACATTTCGGGAATAGTTCCAAAGTCAGAAACGAATACATTCCATCCCTTTTTCATAGCTAGAATTGCAGCACCAATGCCGGATTCACCCGCACCAAGAATAGCGATATGTTTACCTATACCGTTCAATTATCTCACTTTGAGTGTTACAATGGTTATTACTGCCAAAATGATACCCACAATCCAGAATCGTGAAACGATCTTTGCTTCGTGCAAACCTAACTTCTGATAGTGATGATGTAGGGGTGCCATGCGGAAGATTCTTCGACCTTCACCGTACTTTTTCTTTGTGTATTTGAACCACCCTACCTGCATGATGACAGATAGATTCTCGATCAAGAACACACCACAAAGAATTGGGATCAGCAGCTCTTTTCTGATTGAAATAGCGAATACCGCAATTATTCCCCCTAAGGCAAGACTTCCTGTATCACCCATGAACACCTGTGCAGGAAATGAATTATACCAAAGAAATCCAATGCATGCACCGACAAATGCCGAAATAAAGATCACCAACTCCTCTGCAAATGGTATGTACATTACATCGAGATAATCGGCAAACCGAACATTTGAACTCACATAGGCAAGGATCGCCAATGCTATCCCAATTATCGCCGACGTTCCTGTCGCCAGACCATCGAGTCCATCCGTCATATTCGCTCCATTCGAAACAGCGATCACAATGAAAATAACTACCGGAATAAATAGAATCCAACCGAATGTCCCTGCCCTATCACTGATCAACCAATTGTAGTTGAATTCGTTATTCTTTATGAATGGGATAGTAGTAGTCATATCATCAGTCACGATCCATTTTGTATCGCGTGATGCCTCATCATCAATGTGCATTTTCGTCACAAACTCTTCACCTTGTTTTAGCTGATAATCAGCTGGTACATTTTTATGCACCTGAATATCTGGGTGGAAGTAAAGGATAGATCCAACTATGATTCCTACCCCAACTTGACCCACAATTTTAAATCTTCCTGCCAGTCCTTCTTTGTTCTTCTTGAACACTTTGATGTAATCATCCAGGAAACCGATTGCTCCAAGCCAAATAGTAGCGAGTAACATCGTAATTACATAGACATTGTGCAGTTTTGCGAAAAGCAATGTTGGAATCAAAATAGCTGAGAGAATGATAATTCCACCCATAGTTGGGGTTCCCGCCTTTTGAAGCTGACCCTCCAATCCAAGATCACGAACTGTTTCTCCAATTTGCTGCTTCTGGAGCAAACCAATGATCTTCTTACCAAAGAGCATCGAAACGATCAGTGAAGTGATCAATGCCATTCCTGCTCTAAATGAAATATAATCGAATAATCCCGCTCCTGGGATATTCAATGAATCGAAGTAGTCGAATAAGTAGTAAAGCATTATTTCTCTAGTTGTTTAATTAGTTCTTTTACAGTTTGCATGTCATCGAAGTTGTGTTTCACTCCATTTATCTCTTGGTATTTTTCATGTCCTTTGCCAGCAATCAAGATGATATCGGAGGGCTCTGCCAATGCAACCGCCGTCTTAATGGCTTGTTCTCTGTCAGTAATGGAAAGCACCTTTTTAAAACTGGTTGCGTCTACACCTTCCATCATGTCCTTTATGATCTGGTCCGGATCTTCACTTCTTGGGTTGTCTGACGTCAGAATTACCTTATCGGAAAGCTTGCATGCAATCTCAGCCATCGCCGGACGCTTCAGCTTATCTCTATCACCTCCGCATCCAACAACCGTGAATACATTCTCATTCTTTGTTCGGATATTTTCGATTGTCTTTAAGACATTGGCCAATGCATCAGGCGTGTGTGCGTAATCCACGATTGCCGTCAATCCTTTCTCCGACTGCACAAACTGGAATCGTCCTTCAACCGCTTCTAGTTGACTTAGCACAGTTAACACTTCTGTTTGATCTTCACCCAGCTCAATTGCTATACCATAAACCGCAAGCAAATTGTAAGCATTGAAGTCTCCGATCAGTCTTGTCCAAAGCTCCACTCCGTTAATCGAAAGAACCAGCCCTGTAAACTGATTTTCTAAAACTTTAGCTCTATAATCAGTCATTGATTTAAGCGCATATGAACGCTGCTTCGCTTTTGTATTCTGAAGCATTACTTCACCGTTCTTATCGTCGAGGTTTGTTAATGCAAATGCATCTTTTGACAAACCATCGAAAAAGGCTTTTTTCACATTTAGATATTCCTTGAATGTATTGTGGTAATCAAGGTGGTCATGTGTAATATTAGTGAATGCTCCACCCACGAATTCCAAGCCCGTAACTCGGTGCTGATGAATTGCATGCGAGCTTACTTCCATAAAGCAATGCGTTACACCTTGATCTACCATTTTACGCAGCAGCTGGTTAAGAGCAACCGGATCCGGTGTTGTATGCGTTGAAGGATAATCCTTTTCACCAATCTTATTCACTACTGTCGATAACAGACCCACTTTATAACCCAGTTTCGTAAAGAGCTTATGTAATAATGTTGTAACGGTAGTCTTACCATTAGTCCCTGTTACTCCGATCAATTTCAACTCTTGCGAAGGCTCTCCAAAGAAATTATTTGCAGCAATTGCCAGAGTCTTTGCAGAATCATCAACCACGACAAGTGTCACATGCTCCGGAACTTCTACAACTTTTTCCGCAACGATCATATTACATCCATTCTCGATCACCTGAGGAATAAAATAATGCCCGTCACTTCTTGTCCCTTGAATTGCAAAGAATACAGAACCAGGCCCAGCTTTACGCGAATCAAATTCCAAGCTTTGAACATCCTGCCCAGAAGTTTGCCCAACCACACTACTGATCGCAGCACCAAACAATATGTCTTTTAACTCTTGCATTACTTTAATTCAATTTGAATGATACCACCCTTGAACACAGGTATTCCAGGGTCCATGGATTGACTCACCACTTTTCCGTATCCTTGGATGTTCACAACCATTCCTGTTGATTCGATCAGATAAACAGCATCTTTCGCTGTCATACCTATCACATTCGGCACCGTATTCTTTCCTGCATATCTTTCTTGAAGCT
The DNA here is from genome assembly GCA_023254905.1 of Crocinitomicaceae bacterium. Taxonomy (GTDB): domain Bacteria; phylum Bacteroidota; class Bacteroidia; order Flavobacteriales_D; family Crocinitomicaceae; genus UBA4466. The sequence continues at coordinate 16,223 of JALRKF010000166.1, forward strand.
CAACTTTTGTGTCTCCTGTTTTCGTAGTGACCCAAGCCTTATCTGTTGATGAGTTGAATGGCACCCCTAACTTCTTATATGATTGGATAAGGTCATATCTATTACCATCTGCTGATACCGGGATTTCGCTCGCCTTATCGCCATTTGAATTGATAGGCTCATGGTACTCCAACTTAGAGGCGTAAACCTTATTTGCAATTGCTGTAAATACAGTTCCAGAAACTATCGCCCCATAGAAATCTTTGTTGGGAGCAGCAACAATCACGATACAAGAATAGATCGGGTCGTCAGCTGGAAAAAAACCTACAAATGATGCCTGATATTTTTTTTCATCTTCTAGCCCCGGGACACTTGTAACAGCTGTTCCCGTTTTACCAGCTATTTTGAAATAGGCAGAACGCAGCATATTTCCTGTACCGCCTTCATTTTCTACAACTCCCTCAAGACAAACTTTTAAGTTTTCCAATGTTGAACTTGAACATATATTGCTCTTGATCACTTGAGGTTTAAACTCTTTTACCAATTGATTTCCGCGACGAATTTCCTTCACAAACATTGGCCTCATGAACACTCCATTATTGGCAACAGCATTATAAAATGCTAATGTCTGGAGAGGAGTCTGCTGAACCTCATAACCAATAGCCATCCATGGAAGAGATAAACCAGACCAAGTTCCCTTTCCTGGTTCTGGTATTTTGGGCGCAACTTCACCAGGAATTGAAACACCTAACTCCTGATCTAAACCGAAAGATCTTAACCTTTCAATAAAATCTTCGGGACTATTCTTATAGGCATCGTAAATTATCCTAGAGTAAACATTAGAAGATTTCTCAAAAGCTCTTTGGATACTTATCCTCCCGTACCCTCTCTTGTTAGAATCCCAAATGGGCTTGCCATAATAAGTATACTTACCTACAGCATTCACACTATCTGAAATTGACACTTTCTTATCCTCTAATAAAGCCATCAAAGATGCCAACTTAAAAGTTGATCCCGGCACCTCTTTAGTTGCTATTGCGTGATTGAAAGACTCGTAATATTTGCCATCCTCACCACGTGTTAGATTGACCATAGCTTTTACGAATCCAGTCTTAACATCCATGACGATCACACAGCCATTTTTGGCTCCCTGCGTCTGCAACTGTGTTAGCAGTTCTGAATGTGCAACCTCTTGAATTTCCATATCGAAAGTTGTGATTACATCTGCTCCCTCTACAGCCTCCTTTGTAACTTGACCAATCTTTTTCCATCCTGTTGTAATCTTTTGCTCGATCTCTTCTCCGGGCTCACCTTTCAAGTAGTCATTAAATGCTCCCTCCAAACCAATCTTTAAAGGTTCAGCGTTTGGTCTTGGCTTTACATATCCTAATGTTCGTCTTAACAGGTCTCCGTGAGGTCTTTTACGTATAATTATCTCTTCATTATCAATTAAACCACCTTTCAAACGACCTAATTTGAAAATTGGAAACTTTCGTAAAGCCTGTCTTTCCTCATTTGTAACACGACGCTTGATCAGTAGATATCTAGAGCCATTTGCACGCCCTTTACGGATCATGTACTCGTACTCCTTTGCTGTTTTAACAGGATACTTTTTCGCTAGCTCCCTGCACAGATCAGCTAGTTCAGTATCAATTATCTTTTGATCTACAACAGTAGGATCCATGTGAATATCATAGAAGGATACAGATGTCACCAATGGCGTATAATTGAAATCCAACAACTCACCTCTCCTCGGCTCCTTCAACACTGTGCGAGTAGGCATTTTCTCAGTTCCATTAGAAGAAGACAAGAAGATAGGCTCCCCTCCCTCAAACTGAATCGCAGCAGTTTTACCAACAACAATCAGCATCAAGATCACAAATCCGAAATAGATCAAATATGCACGCCAAACGATATCTTTCTTCTCCTCTGTCATTTTTTAATCTTGATCACTTTTGTTGGATTCTCCGTCTCCTTCAGTCCTGTGGAATCTAGCTCCTCTACCAACTTTATTCTCCTTGTATTCTCTTCTAATCGTGCTTTTGCCTCAACAAAATCAGAGGTTAGCTCATCAAGTTCTTTTTGTTCCTTTGCTATATCAGTCACTAACTGCTTTCCGTAATATCCTTTAGCGATCACCAACAACAACAAGAAAATCACAAAGAAGATGAAGTTGAGGTTCGCAACTATGAACTCTTTTGAGAGTATATCCCCATTTAGGATCTGCACAAACAAACTCTGTTTCTTCTTCTTTTTTTTCTTCGCAGCTTTCTTCGTAGAAGTTTCCTCAGTGGACTGCTGCTCCTTATCTAAGTACTCATTCTCCATTTCTTTCTGCTATTCTAAGTTTGGCGCTTCGCGCTCTTGAGTTCTCTTCTATTTCTTCATCAGTTGGGATAATCGGGTGACGTACGATCTCCTTGAATGGCTTCAACACATTTCCGAAAAAATCTTTCTCGATCTCACCCGTGAACGAGCCACGTTTCATGAAGTTCTTGACTAACCTGTCTTCGAGTGAGTGATAAGACATGACAACCAGCCTTCCTCTAGGCTTGATCGCCTTAATAGATTGTTCTAAAAAATTCTTTAGCGCTCCCATCTCGTCATTCACCTCAATTCTAAGCGCCTGAAAAACCTGAGCAAAATATTTATGCTCCTTATGTTTTGGAGCCAATCCTTGAACCAACTCAACAAACTGAGATGTAGTCTTGATCTTTTGTGAGGCACGAGATGAAATAATGTGCGCTGCTAGCTTTTTTGAGTTCTTTACTTCTCCGTATTGCCATAGGACATTTGCAAGAGAGGCTTCATTGTACTCATTCAAAATGCGAGCAGCGGTCAAGTCGCCACTTTGATTCATACGCATATCTAATGGTGCATCTCCATGAATTGAGAACCCACGACCTTCCTCATCAAATTGATGCGATGAAACACCGAGATCGGCAAGAACACCGTCTACAGCCTTTACACCGAGCAACCTTAAATGATTATGGTAGAATGCGAAATTTGCCTGTACAAAATGGAAATTACCAGCCTCCCATGTATTTTTTAACGCATCCGGATCCTGATCAAACGAAATCAGCTTACCTATCCCATCCAATCTATCGAAAAGGGCGCGAGAATGACCTCCACCACCAAAGGTCACATCAACATAAGTGCCTCCAGGTGTTACTTGAAGTGCCTCCAGGCACTCCTCCAACATAACAGGAACATGATATTTTCTATTCGTCTGACTCACCGAGCTCACCCATTACTTCTTCTGCCAAATCAGCAAAATTCGCCATGGAGCCGTCGATCATCTCGAAGTACTTAGACTTATCCCAGATCTCAATTCGATCATTGTAAGCAATTAACATTGCTTCTTGCTTTAAGCTCACCCTTTCCATGTGAGCTACTGGGATCAAGACTCTACCTGCTTTATCCAGACTAACAAGCTTCGCGCCCTGATGAAACAAACGGTAGAACATTCGGTTCTTTGGCTTGAATAGGTTCATTTTCGAAAGTTTACCACTCAACTTTTCCCACTCCGAGAGAGGGAAAAGAGTCAAGCACTCTTCGAAGCCTTTGTTCAACATAAAATCTCGCTGTGCCGCAGGAGGAAGCTGCTTCCGTAATCCGGAAGGAAACAAGAAACGCCCTTTTGCGTCCAATTTCACTTCAAACTCTCCTACTAGCCCAACCATGGCAATTAATTAATAATGGATAAATTTAATCGATATTTACCACTTTTTACCACTAAACTTTATATTGTTGATAATTATAAACGACAATATACTCAAAAGGTTTCGTTTGATTACTCTAATAGTTCTTATTTACAAGGTTTTATGTAAAAAAACTAAAGTGGTAAATTGTGGGATATATAAATGAATTTGTTGAAAACTTCGAGGTTATCCACAACTGAAACGATCGTTATTCACAATGAATTTTAGCGTAGTTTTGCGCTATGCAAATCAACTGGTTGTTGAACTGGATCATGCTAATAGGCCTATCCGCAATTTGGGGGAGTTCTTTCATCCTTATGAAGCTAGGGATGTATACAGAGACGCACGAAATAATCTTTAGCAATAATCAAGTCGCAGCACTACGAATGACTATTGCCGGTCTCGCTCTTTTTCCTTGGTCGCTAAAGTCATTTAGAAATCTTAAGGACGTGAAAAACCTGTTCCCACTGGCCATTGTTGGACTATGCGGAAACTTCTTTCCAGCGTTCTTATTTACTTTTGCTGAAACAGGTCTGTCATCCGGGTACACAGGAATGCTCAATAGTTTCACTCCAATCTTTGCAATAATCATCGGTTTCGCATTCTTTAAGAATCGATTAAACAACTACCAGATCATTGGACTGATTATAGGAACAATTGGTATCACATCACTATCTCTTTCTGGAGAAGAAACAGATCTTCAGGCGAGCTTTATTCATATTGGCTCAGTCATACTTGCGACGCTGTGTTATGCTATCAGCATGAACACTATTAACCATAGGAATTATTAAAGAATTAAATCCATTGTCTAACAATGGCTTAAACAAAACTGGGTTGTTCCATGCAGGTCTTACGAGAACTGAAGTGTTTCCTCTAGACTGGATAGCTTTGGCGTTGAGCCCATGTTGACTGAGCACCCTTTCCAAAGCGAAGCCAACATCATCTTGAGCCCACATATTGGTGGTGTCACCGCAGACGCCTACACCAAGATGGGCATTGCTTCAGTCCGCAATGCC
>JALRKF010000033.1 GCA_023254905.1 Crocinitomicaceae bacterium
AAAACCTCCGAGATTCTCCAAAAAATCCAAACGGGACTTAAAGGACAGTTCACAGCTGACGTTGAGATTTCTGCCTCAATAGAGAGCAACGGACCACCACAAGGTCCACCTATCAATATTGAAGTCACAGGGAAGGGAAATTATAAAGATCTAATAATACAGGCCGCAGCTATCAAAACATATTTAGATAGTATCGGTGTCGATGGGGTAGATAAGTTGAAACTTAATGTTGAAGCCAATCGTCCAGAAATCCCAATACGCGTTGATAGAGATCAGATTAGGAAATTAAATGCATCCACTTATAAAGTTGGAATGGCTATCCGGAAAGCACTCCTAGGTCAGGACATAACAACTTACACTAAGGGGGAAGAATCATATGATCTTGCCGTTAAATTCAACAAAACGAATCGTGAAGATTTCGATGCACTTTTAGACCAACGTTTGATCTTTAGAGACAATAAGGGTAAGCTGATGAATATTCCCATAAGATCTGTGATTGAGAAGCCGAAAGAAATGAGCTCATTCACAGGTGTTGTTCGCAAGAACCAGATTCCTATGGTCACTGTATCATCGAATGTAACAGAAGGTTACAACGCCAATGAAGTTGTACAAGAACTGAAAAGAATTATGCAGAAATATGATGAATCAGAACGAATTAATGACGGTATTAATTTTGCCTTCACAGGTCAACAAGAAGAGCAAGCAAAAGAAATGGCATTCTTAAGTAGTGCTTTAATGATCGCTGTATTCTTGATACTATTAATTATTGTTGCTCAATTTAACTCCTACTCAATGCCATCAGTCATTATGATCACAGTATTACTTTCATTGATTGGAGTTTTGTTAGGGTTAGTGATTACACGTCAAAACTTTGTAATAATGATGACCATGATCGGAGTGATTTCATTGGCAGGGGTTGTAGTAAACAATGCCATTGTACTTATCGACTATACAAACCAGATAAGAAAAAGAAAACGAGAAGAACGCGGACTGATAGAAACAGAACAACTACCTTATAAAGATATAGTTGATGCTGCTATCGAAGGTGGAAAAACTCGTCTTCGTCCGGTACTTCTTACCGCTATAACAACTATACTTGGACTGATTCCACTGGCTGTGGGATTTAACATAGACTTCTTTACCCTAATAACTGAGTTCAATCCGAACATTTACATTGGTGGAGATAACAACATATTCTTTGCGCCGCTGTCTTGGGCGATTATTTATGGATTAACTTTTGCGACATTTCTGACACTAGTCATTATTCCCGCACTCTATCTCTTGACATATCGCCTGAAACTATTTATTTATAAAAAGCTAAATTGGAGTATGATCTCGAATATATAAAGAAAGAGTTATGAAGTCAGTGTATAGTCTCTTAGTTCTATTTAACGCATTTGTTCTGAATGCGCAATCAATAGAACGCATAGAACCACCAAATTGGTGGGCGAATATGGAGGCTAATGAATTACAAATTATGCTTTATGGGAAAGACATAGGAAGTCTAATGCCGTCTCATAAAAACACCGATTTAATAAACAGCGTAGATAAAACCTCGAATGACAATTATCTCTTCATCAATTTGAATTTATTGGAATTACAGCCCGGTATTTTACATTTTTCCCTGAATGACTCATTGGGTAAAAAGATATTGAGTTTTGACTATGAACTGAGAGATCGTGATAGTTCCTCAAGAAATCGGATTGGTTTCAATAGCTCAGATGTTATTTTTCTGATTACCCCAGACAGATTCGCGAATGGAGACTCGAACAATGATATCAAGCCTGACCTTAAAGAGAATTTTATTGATCGCTCTGATGATTACGCTCGTCATGGTGGAGATATAAGAGGTATAATAGATCATTTGGATTACATACATAATCTAGGATTTACAACAATTTGGCCTACTCCGTTATTAACAAATGATGGAAATGAAGCTTCATATCACGGTTATGCTATCACAGATTACTACGAGGTTGATCCAAGATTTGGTTTATTAGATGATTACATTGAGCTCGGCAAAAAGGCTCGAGAAAAGGGTCTTAATCTCATAATGGATCAGGTTGTTAATCATGTCGGCATAAATCATTGGTGGACTCGTGATCTGCCAGCAGAAGATTGGATAAACAATTCTGAGTGCATTAATAATGCTAATTCGGTTATGTTTTCAAACCACCGAAGAACAGTCAATCAAGATATTTATGCGTCAAAAATTGATAAAACAGGAATGAATGATGGGTGGTTTGTTAGTTCTATGCCAGATTTGAACCAAAGAAACCCGCTGCTCGGAAAATATCTTATTCAAAATAGCATATGGTGGATTGAAACACTAGGGTTAACTGGAATTAGACAAGACACATATCCGTACGCCGATAAAAATTTCATGAGTAGATGGGCTAAGTCTATAATGGAAGAATACCCGAAATTTAGTATTGTAGGTGAAGAATGGAGTTATAATCCATTACTCGTGAGCTATTGGCAGCAAGGGAGCTCAAACAAAGATAATTACGTGTCAAATCTGACCTCAACAATGGATTTTCCTATGCAAAGGGCAATAATTGATGGCATAAAAGAAAACGAAAGTTGGGAAACCGGATTGATAAAAATATACGAAGGATTGGCAAATGATTTTGCATACCCTGATCCGGAGAGAATGATGGCATTTCTCGATAATCATGATAAATCAAGGGTATTTACAGAATTCGATGGAAATATCATTCATACAAAAATGGCTTTAGCTTTCCTTCTCACGATACCAAGAATTCCACAAATTTATTATGGAACAGAAATTTTAATGGAAGACTTTGAAAATCCTGGTGACCATGGATTAATAAGATCTGATTTCCCTGGAGGATGGTCTGATGATAATATAAATGGATTCAAAGGACATGGACTTTCTGATGATCAATTAGAATTTCAAAAATTTCTCCGGGAAATTTTAAATTACAGAAGAAATAGTAAAGCCATTCATACAGGAAATACCATTCATTTTGCACCTGAAAATGGCATTTATTCACTTTTCAGAATAACCGAGGAAGAAACTGTTGTCTTGATTATTAATAAGAATATTTCACCCGTTAATATCAATCTAAATCGGTTCGAAGAAATTGGACTAGCTGGGGTAGAGATGAAAGATATTCTAAGAAATAATATTTTCATCTGGGGGGAAGATTTAAATCTGCCTTCAAAAGGTGTGTACTTTTATACTTCGAAAACAGAGTGAGGGTAACTAAGCAATCAAAGTAATATTTAATACTCAACTTTTTGCTAACTTGAAGTGTATGTGTTACGATGCTGCTCAACTCGCTTTTCGTGTTTATAAAGAGGCTGTTCGTTTGGAGGCTTCCAAAGAGGAGATTAATCGACTTCGAGAGAGATGGAAGCAGCTGGAAAAAGTGCATACCAACTATTATCACATAAGTGGTTTTCAGCACCCAAAGCTTCTTGCATATCATCTCGATAAGGATGATTCTTTAGACATTGATCATTTTTACTGGGGGCTGATCCCGAAATGGGCAAAAGATGAAGAACATGCTGAAAAAATCTGGAACTCTACTATCAATGCAAGGTCTGAATCCTTGTCAGAGAAACCTTCGTTTAGAGATGCTTATCTGAAACACCGTTGTTTGATTCCACTTCAGGGGTTCTATGAGCATCATCACAGTCATGGCAAATCCTTTCCTTATTTCATTCGAGAGCATAAAAAGGAGGTCATGTTCGTTGCCGGTATTTTCGATGAATGGCTTAACAAAAATACAGGAGAATTAGTTCGGTCAATGAGTGTTGTTACAACAAGAGGTAATAATAAAATGGCAACTATCCATAATAATCCCAAACTTGATGAACCAAGGATGCCTTTGATTTTGGAGGACAGCTCTGCCAGAAAATGGCTTAATGAGCCTGAAGTTGTATTATCCGAATTTAATGGTGAAAACTTACAACTAAATTCTTGGACTGTGAGAAAGCTTCGTGGGAAACAATACGCCGGTAATACCAAAAAAGCGTGGGAAAAATATAATTATGGTGAGCTAAATGATCATCAGAAGTTATTTTAATTAACGAACATCCAAATAAATCGTTATTTCATAAACGTTTATCGATACATATGTCAATTTTGTCGAATAGTTCTTTTTTTTTGCGTTTTTAGGAATCCAATAATAAAAAGTGCGCTTTTTCTATGAATCCTAAAATATTGGCTATGAACTGCTTATAATCTTCTACATTTTTAAGAAATCATTAATTGTATGCATGCATAAAATATAAAAATGTAAGTAGACGTTATTTTTGAGTTTTGTAATTGTCAATTTGACGATTACTTTTGTTATGTAAAAGATTGATATTTAATTCAATCAAACTAGAAGTCTTTTTCAGTGAATAGTGGTTAGGTTAGGTTATCGTAAAGCAGCTCGCCCGGGCTGCTTTACTTTTTATGACATTATTGAATTAATGTAAGTTGGGTGATAACCATTTCTCCATTTCTTCTTTTTTGATGTTCTTCCTTTTGGCGATAGACTCCACTTGATCCATACCTATCTTACCAACACCAAAATACTTCGCTTCAGGATGCCCAAAGTACCAACCTGAAACACTGGCCGCAGGAGACATTGCCAAACTGTCTGTAAGAGACACTCCCGTCGAATCCGTTGCATTCAATAATTTAAACAACGATATTTTCTCGGTATGATCTGGACAAGCAGGATAACCCGGAGCGGGTCGAATTCCTTTATATTCCTCGTTGATCAATCCTTCATTCGTCAATGATTCGTTCAATGCGTATCCCCAATCTTCTTTTCTTACTCTTTCATGTAAGTATTCTGCAAAAGCTTCTGCCAATCTATCTGCAAGCGCTTTCAGCATGATCGACTGATAATCGTCATGGTCCTCTTCAAAGATTTGTACGCGCTGAGCCACCCCAATACCAGCTGTCACTACAAAACCTCCAATGTAATCTTTTATTCCAGATTCTTTTGGCGCAACAAAGTCTGACAATGCCTTCTGAGGTACTCCATCAGCCTTCTTCGTTTGTTGTCTAAGTGTGTGTTGTGTAGCAATTTTGTCGCCTGTTTGTGGATCGTAAATCTCTATATCATCACCAGCACTGTTCGCTGGGAACAACCCATACACAGCCTTATTTGTTATCCAGTTTTCGGAAATGATATCACTCAGCATTTGTTGAGCATCATCAAAGACCTTTTTCGCCTCTTCACCGACAAGATTGTCATCCAATATTTCCGGATACTTACCATAAAGTTCCCAAGTCCTAAAAAATGGTGTCCAGTCAATATAAGGCGCAAGCTCTTCGGTCGAGACCTGAATTTCCTTCACTCCTAACCTATTCGGCTCTTTTGGCTTGTAATCCGTCCAATCTAGCTTTTGTTTCAGCTTTTGAGCTTCTGCTAAAGGCAATAAAACTTTCTTAGCTCGATTCTTAGAGTGATTCTCTCGTACCTTTTCATATTCTGACTTGATCCCCGTTATAAAATCAGGTTTCTTATCGCCCAACAAACTTTCTACCACAGTCACCGATCGAGATGCATCCAAGACATGAATCACCTGATCTTTAGAATAATGACCATCTATCTTCACAGCCGTATGCACACGAGATGTTGTTGCCCCTCCGATAAGCAATGGAATATTCAGCTCTGATTTTTCCAATTCTTTTGCCACGGTTACCATCTCATCTAGAGAAGGAGTAATCAAACCACTTAAACCGATGACATCCGCATTGAACTCCTTGGCTTTAGAAATGATCTCCTCTGCAGGTACCATTACGCCAAGATCAAGGACCTCGTAGTTATTACATCCAAGTACAACACCTACAATATTCTTCCCAATATCATGAACGTCTCCTTTTACAGTTGCAAGAAGTACTTTACCTGCAGAAGTACGTCCACCTGATTTCTCGGATTCGATGTAAGGCAACAAGTAAGCAACGGCCTTCTTCATTACTCGTGCCGATTTTACAACTTGTGGTAAGAACATTTTTCCACTTCCGAAAAGATCTCCAACAACGTTCATTCCATCCATTAAAGGACCTTCAATGACTTCGATGGGACGCTCGAACTGTTTACGACACTCTTCAACGTCTTCATCAATGAACTCTGTGATCCCTTTCACTAAAGAATGTGTCAAACGTTCATCAACAGGGGCTTGTCTCCAAGTAAGATCCTTTTCTTTCTTCTGACCAGCCTCTCCCTTGAATTTTTCTGCAAGCTCAAGCAAACGTTCAGTCGCATCTGATCTTCTATTCAGTAAGACATCTTCAACATGCTCGAGAAGCTCTTTATCAATATCATCGTATACCTCCAGCATAGTTGGGTTTACAATTCCCATATCCATTCCATGCTGAATACCATGATAAAGAAATGCAGCATGCATTGCTTCACGAACACGATTGTTCCCTCTAAATGAGAAAGAAACATTCGAAACACCTCCACTCACATGCGCGCCAGATAAATTTTCTTTAATCCACTTTGTCGCTCGGAAGAAATCAAGAGCGTTGTTGTTATGTTCTTCCATTCCAGTTGCTACCGGAAAAATATTCGGATCAAATATGATATCATGCGGGTCAAAACCGACTCGATCTACCAATATTCTGTACGATCGTTCACAGATCTCAATGCGCCTTTCGTAATTGTCAGCTTGTCCGTTTTCATCAAAAGCCATCACGATAACAGCAGCTCCGTATCTTTTGATTTTTTTCGCCTGATTGATAAATAACTCCTCCCCTTCTTTAAGAGAAATCGAATTCACAACTCCCTTACCTTGTACACACTGTAATCCCGCCTCGATGATCTCCCATTTAGAACTGTCGATCATTATCGGAACACGTGCAATATCCGGTTCAGCTGCAATCAAATTCAAAAACTTCACCATTGCCTCCTTCCCATCGATCATCCCCTCATCCATGTTCACATCGATGATCTGAGCTCCTCCCTCCACTTGATCGCGCGCCACATCAAGTGCAGCTTCGTAATCATCTTCCTGGATCAGTCTTAAAAACTTCCTGGATCCTGTTACATTCGTTCGCTCCCCAACATTTGTGAAGTTTGACTGAGGAGTAACGATCAACGGTTCTAATCCTGAGAGTCTCAATGTTACTTCTCTCTCCTTAAACATACTCACGAAGTTTTCTTGGTGAATACTTTGCTGCCAAGTCACTAATAACTTTGATATGGTCCGGAGTAGTTCCGCAGCATCCTCCGATAATATTGACCAAACCTTCTTGCATGAATTCTTTGATCTGTTCACCCATCAGCTCAGGAGTCTCATCATATTCACCAAATTCATTAGGCAATCCAGCATTTGGGTGTGCACTCACTCCGAACGGACTATTGGTGTCCAAAATTTGTAAATACGGTCGCATCATCGATGCTCCCAAGGCACAATTCAGTCCAACTGAAAGCAAGTCCATGTGGGAAACTGATATTAGAAATGCATCCGTCGTTTGACCTGTTAGCGTCCTACCACTTTGATCGGTGATAGTGCCTGAAACCATTACAGGAAGCCTCATCTTACGCTCTTCAAAAACCTCATCAATTGCAAAAAGAGCTGCCTTTGCATTTAAAGTATCAAATACCGTTTCCACAAGTAACAGATCTACCCCTCCATCCATCAAGGCTTCCGTTTGTTGCCGGTATGCTTTTTTCAACTCTTCAAACGTGATAGCTCTATATCCAGGATCATTTACATCTGGAGAAATGGATGCAGTTCTGTTTGTTGGCCCAATGGAACCCGCTACAAAACGTGGTTTATTGGGATTCTGAGCTGTGTATTCGTCAGCAACTTCCTTGGCAATTTTAGCACTGTGATAATTGATGTCATACACTGCCGACTCCAGACTGTAATCTGCTTGAGCGATTGTTGTACCTGAAAAAGTGTTTGTTTCAGCAATATCGGCACCCGCCTCAAAATAAGCAGCGTGAATTTCTTTTATGATCTCGGGACGTGTCAAGGAAAGCAAATCATTGTTTCCTTTAAGTGGTTTATTGTGATCTTCGAACCATCCTTTTCTGAAATCTTCTTCTTCCAATTGATATCTTTGGATCATGGTGCCCATGGCACCATCCAGCACTAATATTCTTCGTTGTAATATTTCTTTAATATCCTTCATTGAGGTGTATAAAAATGGACTTGAAGATCGATCGAAGGAAATCAGTAACTTATCTTTTCCGCGCACGCGAATCGGATTTGGCACCTTATTCGTTTCCGACCAGGTTGCCAAGGTTTCGCAGGGCCTATCCCTCCACCTTTCTTCATAAGTCTATTAGAATGAACTGCGACAAAGGTATTGTTATTCATTTTTCAGACAAAATAAAAACCGATTAATATTTAGTAATTTTCGAAGCGTTATGAAGGGCATAATCCTCTTAGTCTCGATCCTCGCGAATTTTGACCTTTACAGTCAGGTTTTCACCGATTCTAATCTTCCCATTGTTGTTCTAACTACAGAAAACAATCAACCCATACCAGATGATCCACGCATTACAGCACACATGGGAATTATAGATAATGGGGCAGGTATGAGAAATTACCTTACTGACCCTTTTACCAACTATGACGGTCGCATAGAAATAGAAATAAGGGGATCCACTTCTCAGCAATACCCCAAGAAAGGATATGGCTTCGAAACGCAGGATTCATTGGGAAACAAAATTCAAGTAGCGGTGTTAGGAATGCCTCCAGAAAATGATTGGATCCTATACGGCCCATATCCTGACAAAACACTCATTCGAAACGTACTTACATTCAACCTAGCCAGAAAAATGGGACAATACGCTGCTGAAACACGATACTGCGAGCTTTTACTGAATGGTAATTACAGGGGTGTATATGTTATGATGGAGCGCATCAAACGAGATGGGAACAGAGTTAATATTGAAGACATCCATATTCCCAACTTTTGGGATGACACGATCACAGGTGGCTATGTAATGAAGGTCGATAAACTTACTGGAGATGTTGGATTCTCATGGGCATCCAGTTATAACAATGAAGTGTTGTTTCAGTTTCATGATCCGGAATACGACGAACTTTATCCCCCTCAGATTAGTTATATGATGAACTACATCGATGAGTTTGAAGATGCGATATGGGGACCAAACTTCAATGATCCTGTTAGCGGATACCCCTACTACATTGATGTTGAATCGTTTTATGACTTCACCATACTTCAGGAACTTGGACGTACGGTTGACGGTTATCGCTCCAGCTCTTTCTTTCACAAAGACAGAAATACACTTACTTGGAATGCTAAGATCGTTGCTGGACCTATGTGGGATTTTAACCTTTCCTATGGCAATGCGGATTACTGCGGCGCTGACCTAACAACAGGTTGGCAATATAACTTTGACGAGGTGTGTGACTTCACTACATCAATTCCCTTCTGGTGGGAACGTTTACTGGATGATGTAAATTACAGACATGGGCTGCGCTGCAGATGGGAAGAACTCCGACAGGGTCCATTAAAAACTGAAAATGTAAATTTATTTATTGACTCGGTAGCAAATCATCTCACCGAAGCTCGCATTCGTAATTTCGAGCGTTGGCCGATCATCGGAGTCTATGTAAATTGGAACGGATACGTGGGTCAATCCTATGGGGATGACTTACAGTATTTGAAAGATTATATTGAGCAACGTTCTCTTTGGATAGACCAAAATTTGGGTGGTAATTGCAACCTATTCGCGGAGTATTTAGAGACGACTCCTGAGCTTCATAAAGTTTGGCCGAATCCAGCTTTAGAAGAGATCTATGTCGGAGTAACATTACTGGATGCTGAAGAACTCTGTATAGAAATAACTGATATGCTCGGGAAACGGGTAATCCTTGAAAACCTAGGCAATCACGCACCTGGGAAATATGCTATTCCGATTAATCTCGAGAACCTTCAGTCAGGGAATTATTTGTATCGTATTCACTTGAACCAAAATCCATTATTCAATGGTAAACTGATCAAAAAATAATGGAGAAATTCTTCTTAAGCTTCAAATATGCCTTTCAGGGACTTTTCGCTCTTCTAAAGTCGGAGCAGAATTTTCAAATCCACCTCATTGCTCTGATAGCGGCTGTTTGTTTGGGGTTTTATTTCGATATCTCAAGATTTGAATGGATTGCTATCCTATTAATCTCCGCAGCAGTTTTAAGCGCAGAGGCAATTAACTCCTCAATCGAAGAGCTTTGTGACCATCTTAATCCTGAGAAACATAATGTTATTAAAAAGGTAAAGGACACTGCCGCTGGAGCAGTATTAATATTAGCCATCTTTGCCATCATCATTGGCCTGGTGATCTTTATACCATATATGAAATAAAAAAGGCTCCTTAGCTCGGAGCCTTTGAAGTGGTGATGGACGGAATCGAACCGCCGACACAAGGATTTTCAGTCCTTTGCTCTACCAACTGAGCTACATCACCGCCTTAATGAGTGTGCAAATCTAATAACTTCCTGAAAATTTCCTTACTTTGTTTCAAGTTTTTTTAGAAATAACCGTTTCGCCACTCTTATCGGTATGAAAATCATTGAAGTAAAGGACGCTAAAGAGATTTCGGAGTTTCACAAACTTCCCTTTAAAATATACAAAAATGACCCCAATTGGATACCGCATCTAAAGCAAGATATTGAAAAAATATTTGACCGTAAAAAGAATAAACTTTGGCGAAATGGTTCAGCAAAAAGATGGCTGCTGATCGATAATGGCGAGGTTATAGGAAGAATCGGTGCATGGGTCAATGGAAAAAGTAAAGAGCATCCTGCAGGTTGCGGTTTCTTTGAATGTATTGATAATCAGAAGGCAGCGTTCGAACTATTCGATGTCGCGAAGGATTTTATTTCATCAAAAGGGGGGATACAGATGGATGGCCCTACAAACTTTGGTGAAAATCACCAGTATTGGGGGTTAATAACTGAAAATTTTAATGAGCCACCATACTACTTACAGAATTATAACCCTCAATATTACGTTAATTTCTTCGAGAATTACGGTTTCAAAATTTATTACAAACAAGAAATTTTTTACCGTGACTTAAGTGTCCCTCTTCAAGAAAAATTCAAGGATAGGGCTGACCTACTCAGGGCAGATCCTAAATTCCACGTTACTCATATGGATCCTAGTCGATATATGGATTATGCGGAAGAATTCAGAAAAGTCTACAATGATGCTTGGGCTAACAGACAAAGTGGTTTTTCAGAAATGTCATCAACACAGGCTAAAGCAATTTTTAAAGGTCTTAAGCCGGTTGTGGATCCATCCTTAGTTTACTTTGCCTATTATGATGATGAACCAATTGGAATGTATCTTCAACTACCAGAAGTAAATCAAATCTTCCGACGTGTCAATGGTAATCTGAATATCATTGGGAAATTAAAGTTCCTATATCATAAATTCATGAAAACAACAACGCGATGTTTCGGCATGGTATTCGGTATTGCTCCTGAATTTCAAGGCAAAGGTGTCGAAGGGATTCTTTTCAAATATATGGAAGATACAACTGTTGCAAGAGGTGATTATAAAGACTTGATAATAACATGGATAGGTGATTTCAACCCCAAAATGATTGCAATAGTTGAAGGACTTGGAGCTTATAAGATTCGAGAAATGGCTACTTATCGTTATTTATTTGATCGCAATGCAGAATTCAAAAGGAAGCCTATCACTAATATAAAACCTGAAGAATAGAAATGTCAAATATTCTCGTTATCGATATAGGCAACACACGCTTAAAAACTGGTGTATTCTCGAATCATGAACTTGTGAAAACTAATAGAATTATATTAGAAGACTTTGAGGACGAATTGTCCCACTTTTCTTCTCAACGCTTTGACGAGGTTATCATTTCTTCCGTGGTCTCCCCTCAACTGTTGGGTAAAATTAAAAAGTACTGGAAAGCACCGATTATTATTGATTCGGATACAACACTTCCATTCGAAAATAATTACGAGACTCCTGAAACACTCGGAATTGATCGGCTTTGCAATGCGATGTTTGGTTATATGCACTCTGAAACGGATACTGCCGTCGTAATAGATCTCGGTACTTGTCTTAAGTTTGACACCATAAGCAGGACCAAAGGTTATTTAGGAGGTTCTATTTCACCAGGTATACAGTTACGATACAAAGCATTGAATCAGTTTACAGGAAAGCTACCTTTGCTAAATTATACGGAACAAATTGACTTAATCGGAAGAACAACACACAGTAGCATGCATTCAGGAGTAATGAATGCAATACAGGCTGAGCTGGACGGGTTTATGAAGGAATACTCCAATAAATTTGAGGACTTAACGTTTTTTGTGACAGGTGGAGATTTAGAACACTTTGATTTAGCCTCAAAAAATGACATCTTTGCAGACGAAAATTTGACCCTCAAAGGATTATATGAAATATACATGCATAATGCCTAGACTACTTGTCTTCTCAATATTTTTAGTGGTATTTGGCTATAGTTCCTTTGCACAAACGAATAATAATTCACCATACAGTTACTACGGATTAGGAGAAACAGGAGGGTTAGACCATGCAACTCTCGGTGCTATCGGAAATAATAGACTGACTGCATTCGATTCTACTATTCTGAATTTTTATAACCCTAGCTCTTACAATACACTTGCAAAGGGAGTCCCATTGGTGTCTTTTGGTATTTCATCCCGTCTTTCAAATTTCACACAAGAAGCTACAAAAGAATTTTCTAGTGTAACCGCGCTACATCATTTCGCCCTCGCTTTTCCCATTCATAAGCATATCGGACTTGCTTTTGGAGTTAAACCTTATACTCGAAAAGGATACCGGTTTTCTTCCAAAGAGCCATTACAGTCTGACTCAATCGAATATGGATATGAAGGAACAGGTGGAGCGAATGAAGTATTCGTAGGTCTCTCCGCGGACATTCTTTCATTGAGGTCTATTCGCTGGGCAATTGGAGTGAATACTGGATATATTTTCGGAGCTACAAGCAATATTCGTACGGCATCAATTGTAGGAGAAAGTAGCGGAGGATACGAGAAACGCTCGATACAAGTTAATTCATTTCATTATTCGCTTGGAACATATATCAACTACAACCTTAACGAAACACACCAATTAAAATTTGCAGGAACCTTTGAGCCCGTTCAGTATTTGAACACCGATTATGAAGAGACCGTTTTCTATGCAAATAGTATTACTGGCAACCCAAACTTCTTTGACACATTGACGAATTTAACATCAGCAGGTACCTTTACCCTAGCTCCCAAATACGGTATTGGGCTTTGCTATATTGTGAACTTTGGCGCAGAAAGCACGCAAAATAAGCGTAAGTCGCAACTTGCCACACATTTCAATTTCTCAGCAACCGACTGGTCTCAATACAAAGATCCTTATGATGGAGGGAATCAGTTAATGAGTACATCAAGTATAAACTTTGGTGTGCAATTCATTCCAGAAACTGATGTAAAGAATGCTCAAAATGCAAAATTTTACGATAAGCTAAGATATAGGGCAGGAGTATATAATTATACGCTACCCTTTGAATTTGGAGGAGAGCAGTTGAACGACTTTGGCACAACATTTGGAGTTGGTTTACCAATAACAATCGGGAACGCAGTTTCATCTGTAGACTTTGGACTTTCCTATGGTTTAAGAGGAGTACAAGATGAATCTGTTTTGAAAGAAAATTACTATGGTGTAAATGTCGGTATTACCATTTCACCCGATAAAGCCGACAGATGGTTTAGAAAACGAAAGTTGAATTAATGAAAACAATAAAAATGAAACTTAAGAGTCTACTATTTGGAACCTTTGTATTCGTAAGTCTTTTGTCATTTGGACAAGCGGATGGAGAAAATCGTGAGTGCGATAGAATGTTATTTCTTGCGCAACAAGCAAGAGTGGAAAAGCAAGACTTCAAAGAGTCTAGTGTTTACATGATTAAAGCAGAGAAAGAATGTGGTGGATTGGATAAAAAAAATATGTCAATTCTTATTGCTTCGCTAAAAAATGCCATCAGTGCGATTGCAGATGCTAATGAACAAAAAGCTTATATTGATACTCTGTGCTCCGCATTTGACAGAGCTCGAAAGGTTGATGCCTACGACAGCGCTGACGATTTACTTTGGGCATATTATCAAGCGCAATCAAATAATCCGAATCCGGAGTTGTCTGACTCTTTATTTAATGCAGGCATTAAAGTAAATGGAACAGCGACGAAAGAACATTATTTGTCGTTTTATTATTACAACTTGTACGTGCTCTACGCAGGGGCGCCGAATCTGAGGGTACAGAATGCATACAAGACACGTATGATCCAAGAATATTTTTCTCTATCAAAGTTGGTCACTGATGCCGGCATGTCCGTAAAAGCTCAAGAAAACCTGAACAATTATTTAAACGCTATAATTCAGTCATGCGAAGATATAGTTCCTGAATTGGATAACTT
>JALRKF010000040.1 GCA_023254905.1 Crocinitomicaceae bacterium
AGGGTTATAATTATTCTTCTCTTAATGCTTCAATAGGGCGTATGCTCACTGCCCGCTGTGCCGGAATCAGGCCAATGAGCGTTCCGAGCACTACCATGAGTGCTAAGGCTCCTAAAACATAGGGTATGGGAACTGTCGGATTGGTATACGGAAAGTCAGTGCCTTGAGTAAGTTTATTCACTAAACTGAGGGTCCCCGCTCCAAGAATGATCCCCATTACTCCAGAAATAACAGTTAAAAAAACCGATTCTAATAAGATCAGATTGCGAACCTCTGACGGAGTCGCTCCTAATGCGCGCCGCACTCCCAACTCTTTCGTTCGCTCTTTTACCGAAATCAATAAGATATTACCAATGCCTATAACTCCGGCCAGAATAGTGGCTATCCCAATCACCAAGGATAAAAAGGTCAAGCCATTCGCAAAGCCCTTAATGCGACCAAAAATCTCTCCAAGGTTAAACGAACCGAAAGCGCGTTCATCGGTGGGGTCTACTTGGTGAATAGACTTAAGAACCGTTTTTACATCCTTCTCTACCTGTATAATGTCGGCATCGTCAAAGGCAGCAATACTCATAAAATCTACTTCATCTCCTTTGTTGTACAACTTGTTGAAGGTGGTGAAAGGGATAAAGATGTCCCCATCAGATTCAAACCCCCCTCCGGGAACAAACTTATGCACCCCCACTACTCTGAAATAAATACCGTTTATTCGCAGAAACGAACCTACGGCTTCTTCATCATCATTAAAGAGCTCTCTTTTAGTGCGTTCACCAATAATACAGACACGGCGATCGAAGTCGATATCCGATTGATTAATAAAACGACCCTGGTCAAAAATTTTCTTCGTTGCAATTTTGGTGTAGACCGGAAAGTCGCCGTAAATGTTATAACTACCCGATTTCTGTCCTCGAACCGTCAAAGCAGGGCTACCTCCAAAAACACCGGTAGCATTTCGTGGAGCGATGTATTGAATCTCTGGAATTCTTTTTTTCATAACATCGATATCCCCCAATCGAAGCTGAATTCTTCGACCTGTACGAAAACCTTTATAAGGTTTGCTTGTAGACTGCGACCAAGCAAACAGCGAATTCATTGCAACCGTCTCAAATTGCCTTTCAAAACCATTGTCTAAACCTTTGGCAGCACCAGACATAGCGATGTATACAAATATTCCCCAGAGCACTCCAATAACAGTTAGGAGTGTTCTTACTCGATTCTTACTAATCGAGCTAAATATTTCTTGCCATGTATCGCTTTTAAATAAAAATCGCATATTATTCGTCTCTTAGTGCTACAATGGGTTTAATTCGAGCAGCACGCTTCGCGGGAACATACCCGGCGATACTTCCGAAAATGATTAAGATTAAAGTGGCTCCAACGGCGAAACCCAAATCGATATAAGGATTGGTGATAAAATAATCTTCTAGTTTACCCTCTAAATTTTGAAGGATAAGTACACCCGCGAGCATCCCAGAAAAACCAGATAAAATGGTTATGGTGGTCGCCTCTAATAAAATCGTACTAATTACCACTCTTGGTGTTGCTCCTAAAGCTTTTCGGATTCCTATTTCTTTAGTACGCTCCTTGACCACAAAAATCATGATGTTACTTACACCAATGATACCTGCTATAATCGTTCCAATAGCGAAAAACAGTGCGATAAAACCTAAAACTTGAGCAAATTGTTGATTTTGTTTGAGCTCATCTGCAATATTTCGAATGAATATTCCGCTTCGATCTTCTCTTGCGATGAACTTCTTTTCTTTAAGGAGTTTGGTGATATTTTTCTCAAGAGCCATAGCACCAGCATAACCTATACTCGGGTTAAACCCAAGGATGATCTGCTCAATCTTATCATTACCTTTTTCAATTAGCTGTCTTGTGGTATAAGGGATATAGATTAAGCGCTCTTCGTTATCACCACCATCATCTTGAAACACACCTATAACTTTAAATGCACTATCGCCCAAAGTGATGTATTTACCAATAGGATCTTCTTCTTTAAACAAGTCCTTGGCAACTAAACGCCCAACCACTGCATATTTCGCTCTGATATTTATATCGTTTTCATTTAAAAAACGACCTTTCATGATAATCGTCTTCTCGCTGAATTGATGTGCTGGAGCAACCGCTCTATTCGTATAATTATTTGATTCTCCCTTATATCTTACAAGACTAGAACGAGTAATACGGGGAGTAATGTAATCGAGAAACATTGCGAAATTTTCCTCGATATCTTTTAAATCTGAATTATCAAATTGAATTCTTCGATTCGAGGTGTATCCCTTGTAGGGCATAGATGTTCTTCCTGGAAACACGAACAGGGTGTTCGTAGCATCATCACCGAAGAATTTTTCAAAAGTATTCTGTAGGCCATTAGTGAACCCTACCAGGATTACCACAATAAAGATGCCTAAAGCCATTGTAAATCCTGTCAAAAAGGTTCTAAGCTTATTCTTTCGAATGGTATCGAAAATCTCCTTCCAGGTATCTCTACTAAACATATTGAGAGGCGCGTACTTGGTCTATTTTTTTATCTTCAACAATCACGCCGTCTTTCAAGTAGACGATTCGCTTGCACATATGGGCAATATCTTCCTCATGAGTTACCACAAGTATGGTATTACCCTCGTCATTAATTTTCTGAATTAGATCCATTACCTCGCAAGAGGTTTTACTATCTAAAGCCCCAGTAGGCTCATCTGCCAAAAGGACTTTAGGATCTGCAGCCATTGCACGAGCAATAGCAACTCGCTGCTTTTGACCTCCTGATAATTCACTTGGTAAATGGTCTGCCCAAGGTTTTAGACCTACTCGATCAAGATATTCTAAAGCAGTTGCATTACGCTCCTTTCTAGATTTACCCTGATAATACAATGGGAGGGCAACATTCTCAACGGCTGATTTGTAATTAATCAGGTTAAAAGACTGGAAAATAAACCCAAGAAATTTATTACGATATTCAGCCGCCTTGGTCTCATTAAGATCTATAATAGGAACAGTATCTAACGTATAGATGCCAGAGTCAGCTTCATCAAGCATTCCTAAAATGTTTAATAAAGTTGATTTGCCAGAACCCGATGAACCCATAATTGCCACCAATTCACCTTGTTCTACAGAAAAATTGATTCCTTTTAAAACATGCAGTGAATTACTGCCCATTTGATATGACTTATGCAAGTCTTTAATTTCTATCATCGATACGAGTAGCTACGTTTATAACCTTTGAGACGACAAAGAAACTGCTTTGTTACAGCATAAATACTCCTCGCAACGTTAAAATTTCAATAAAACAGTTTTTACGAGGACCTCAATTTTTTGTAAACCGCATAAAAGACCACTCCGACAAGTACATAAGGGATCGCCATGAGATAGACAATACCATTATTGATTCCTTCGGCAGCTGAAGTGTCAGAGCCCGATTCAAGTACCGCGCGACACATGGCACATTGAGCACTCACATCTGAAATGCAGACTATAAAAAACCCAAAAAAGAATATTGATTTTATTCTGTTAGGCATAATACGGCGCAATCATTAAATATACTACCACACCAGTAACTGCCACATAGAGCCAGATTGGAAATGTAATTCTAGCGAGCTTTTTATGCCCTTGAAAATCTTTCAAATAAGCTCTTAAGTAGGTGTGCAATACAAGGGGGATGATAATTATTGATAACAGGATATGAGACACTAATAGGATAAAATAAACTGTTCTAATTATTCCTTCACCCCCAAACGGAGTAGAATCTGAAGTCATATGATAC
>JALRKF010000079.1 GCA_023254905.1 Crocinitomicaceae bacterium
GATTCCAGGAGCTGAACTTCGGGACATATGTAAAATACGGAGCATTCAACGTAGGTGCTTGGTACAGAAATAGAGATGCCTTTATCATGTCGATCGGTATCAATACAGGAAAATTTAAATTAGGATACAGCTATGATATTAAGGTATCTCAGCTAAACAACGCTATATCAGGAGGGTCACATGAAGTGTCACTCGGACTTTACTTCAACTGTAAAGACAGACCGCCTTCATTTAGAACGATTTCTTGTCCATCGTTTTAAAATCTGTAACCAAAAGATAATAGCCACGTTAAAGAATTGAATGGAAAGAATTGTGATAACTAATTATAGAAATATGCGTTTCATAAAAGTGTTTACCGTACTCGTTTTAGGAGCATTACTAACGGTTTCTTGCCGACGTCAATCTTCTAGTTCAACAGGTTGGGAATATAACAACCCGAAAACTGGAGGATTCCAAAAAGTACCATTTGTAGATCAGGAAACTGGTCCGGGTCTTCTTCTTATTGAAGGAGGTACCTTTACAATGGGAAGAACAGAGCAAGATGTCATGTATGATTGGAATAACCGTGCAAGAAGAGTTACGGTTTCTTCGTTCTATTTGGATCAAACAGAGGTTACAAACTTTGACTGGTGCGAGTATCTCTACTGGATAGGAAGAGCATATAACGAGACATATCCAATGGTCTACAAAAATGCACTTCCCGACACATTAGTTTGGAGATCTAAGCTCGGATTCAATGAAAAGTATGTTGATTATTATCTCCGTCACCCTGCTTACAGAGATTACCCAGTAGTCGGTGTATCGTGGTTACAGTGTAATGATTACTGTAAATGGAGGACAGACAGAGTGAACGAGTATATACTCATTCGCGAAGGAATTATGGATTTCAATGTCGATCAGCGTGATGAAAATACATTTAATACAGATGCCTATTATGCTGGCCAGTACACCGAGGGGTTAGTTAAAGGAACTCACCAAATGACTGATCTCGATCCTTCACGAATGGATGGGAAGAAATTAGGTAAGCGAGTGGTTCGAATGGAAGATGGAATCCTTTTACCTCGTTATCGCCTCCCAACCGAAGCTGAGTGGGAGTTTGCTGCACTTGGGTTAATTGGAAATCTTACAGAAGGAACCGAAAACATTGATGAAAGAAGAATTTATCCTTGGGATGGACATTGGGTTCGACAAGACAACCAAGAATTTACAGGACAGATCAGAGCAAACTTTGTTCGAGGAAGAGGAGATTACATGGGTGTTGCGGGAAGACTGAACGATGGTGGTGACATCACTACACCAGTTGAGTCATTTTGGCCGAACGACTATGGCCTTTACCACATGGCAGGAAATGTTTCTGAATGGGTACTCGATACTTACCGCCCTCTTTCTACAGAAGATTTTGATGAATTCAGACCTTTTAGAGGAAGTGTATTCAAAACCAAACTTCTTAATAATGAAGGAGCGATTGACTTGAAAAACGCTCAGATCATGTACGATGTGCACGGTATGAAAGAGTACCTGAACGAGTTCGAACGTGTAAGATATCAAAGAATTTCTGCTCAAGAGCATGATCCTAACGATACTATCATTCCTGAAGGGCTTGCAATGAATGTTCAAGCAAGGAACCCGTCTATTTCTGGATATGCTCCAGATCCTTTTTACGTTTCTCATGGAAAAGTGAAAGACTCTATTGAGCTTGAATTGATTAGAGCTATAAATGCAGTAGTTGATGAGGCAGTTGATTTAAAAAACGAAAAACATGATCTTGAGGCATCCGCGCGTATTCAGGATAATTTGTTTGATGGGATATTTGCAGATGAAATAAGGACTGGTCCCGATGGTGAAGAATATGCTTTCGAGATAATTTCCATGTTAAGAGAAGGATTTAACGATTATATCTTGGATACTCCTGGTAAATTGAGATGGAGAGAGGTTACTGAGGAAGAAAACATCGGTCGCCTGAACTACCGTAAATCTGACTACGTAAGTTATCTTGATGGCGATATTGAGAGCTCGATCTACTATGACCAAGAAGATAAACGTAATGAAATCAATCAGTATCAAAGAGATCCAAGACTCGTTATGTATCAAAGTGAAAATGAAAAGTTCGGACCTGATGGAACATTATTGAAAGATGGTAAAAGAGCAACATGGCCTTCTACCCTTGTATCCGATAAATCAAAAGTATACAAAGGAGGTTCATGGAAAGACCGTGCATATTGGTTGTCAGCAGGAAACAGAAGATATCTTGACGAAGATAAATCTACTGATGCTATTGGATTCAGATGTGCAATGGATCGCGTAGGATCCCCTACTGGATTCAATTATGGAAGAAAGAAAAGAAAATAGTTGAAAACTATCAATGAGCAAAAGCCTGTCGAACGACAGGCTTTTTTATTTTTACCACTATGACACCAAAAAAGTTTATACCCTTTTATGAATCCTCAGGGCTATGCACGGATAGTCGTCTTATAAAAAAGGATAATCTCTTCGTTTGTATAAATGGTGATAACTTTGATGCAAATAGATTTGCTCAATCCGCGCTTGACAAAGGAGCTAGCCACATTATTGTGGATAACCCAGATTACTTTGATTCTCAGAAAGAAATGACCCTAGTGGAGAACTCCATTAAGTACTTGCAAGAATTAGCCAATTTTCATCGAAAACAATTCGACATACCAATAATTGGTATAACAGGAAGTAATGGTAAAACCACGTCTAAAGAGCTTCTAAACGCAGTTCTTTCGAAAAAATTCAATGTTTTAGCAACCGAAGGAAATTTAAATAATCACCTCGGAGTGCCATTCACATTACTTCGAATGAAAGAAATGCATGATATTGCAATTATTGAAATGGGTGCGAACAAATTTGGAGATATCCAGGAGTTAAGTGAGATTGCAGAACCCAATTATGGAATCATAACAAACATAGGCAAGGCTCATCTTGAAGGATTTTTAAATTTTGACGGGGTCCTTAAAACGAAAACAGAGCTTTATCGATTTGTAGAATCAATAGGTGGAAGACTTTTTATCAATGCCGAAGATCCCGTTTTAATGAATAACGCGCCAAAAAATGTTGAACTGATCAAATTTGGGGAAAATTCGAAAAATATAGAAGGTGAGCTAGTAAAGCTGACTCCATTTATAGAGATGAAATGGTCAATTGGAAACTACTCCTCTCCTACTTTAAAGACCAATCTTGTTGGTAAATATAACTTCACCAATTACCTAGCAGCTATCGCCATTGGAACTCACTTTGGTGTACCAAACGACTTAATCAATGAGGCGATTTCTGAATATATACCTACCAATAACCGATCTCAAGTAAAAGAGACTGTTAGAAACACATTGATAATGGATTGCTACAATGCCAATCCGACAAGCATGAAAAGTGCTTTAGAAAGTTTTGCAGAGATAGACCACAATGATAAACTCGCTATTCTTGGCGACATGAAAGAACTTGGAGTAGAGAGTATCAAGGAGCATCAAGCCATAATAGATCAGTTGAATGAATATAACCTACCCTACATTTTAGTCGGCCCTGAGTTTAATCAATTAGAGGCAAAAAATAGCATTGGCTTATTTATGGATACGGAAGATCTTAATAAATTTCTTAAGGAAAAAATAGTCATCAATAAACTCATTCTTTTGAAAGGTTCACGGGGAATTGGACTCGAAAAAGCCTCACATCTCTTATAAAAATAAAAAAGGGAGCATTCATGCTCCCTTTTCTTTTAGACTCATTAAAGATTAGTCTTTCAGTACATTTCTTGAGATAACGATTTTCTGGACTTCTGAAGTTCCTTCGTAGATCTGCGTGATCTTAGCATCACGCATCAAGCGCTCAACGTGATACTCTTTCACAAAACCGTATCCTCCGTGGATCTGCACAGCCTCCACTGTTTGCTCCATTGCTACTTTCGAAGCATAAAGCTTTGCCATTGCACTGGATTGATCATAGTTTCTACCCATATCCTTATCCAATGCTGCCTTGTACACTAACAACCTTGCAGCTTCCGTTTCAGTTGCCATATCAGCCAATTTGAAAGCAATTGCCTGGTGCTTGTAAATTTCTTTACCAAATGCTTTACGCTCTTTCGAATAAGCAGTTGAAAGCTCAAGAGCACCCGCTGCAATACCCAATGCCTGAGCAGCGATGCCAATTCTACCTCCAGAAAGAACCTTCATCGCGAATTTAAATCCAAATCCATCCTCTCCTATTCTATTCTCTTTGGGAACTTTCACGTCATTAAAAAGCAGTGTGTGTGTATCACTTCCGCGAATCCCCATCTTGTCTTCCTTTTCCCCAACGATAAATCCTTCCATTCCTCTTTCTATGATAAACGCATTAATCCCTCTGTGTCCTGCCTCCACATTCGTTTGAGCAATAACTAAGTACGTTGAAGCAGATGAACCGTTGGTGATCCAGTTCTTTGTTCCATTTAACAGATAATGATCACCCATATCGATAGCTGTCGTTCTTTGCGATGTTGCATCAGATCCTGCTTCAGGCTCAGAAAGACAAAATGCTCCGATCTTCTCTCCTTTGGCAAGCGGAACAAGATATTTCTGCTTTTGCTCTTCTGTTCCGTACTTTTCAAGTCCCCAGCACACCAATGAGTTATTTACCGACATACAGACAGATGCAGAAGCATCAACTTTAGATATCTCCTCCATAGCTAGGACATAAGAAAGGGTATCCATTCCAGAACCTCCGTATTTTGGATCCACCATCATCCCCATAAATCCAAGCTCTCCGAGTTCTTTAATTTGTTCTGCCGGAAATTGCTGCGCATTATCGCGCTCGATAACACC
>JALRKF010000044.1 GCA_023254905.1 Crocinitomicaceae bacterium
TTTTTTTTTTAGAAAAAATTAATCCAATAAACGCGAAGAATTATTGATAAACCCGAAATTTTTTATCTATCAATCCTAAATATTTTCTTTCCATTCTGGATATATAGCTGTCCTTTTGGAGCTTCTTTTAATTCTCTACCAAGCAAATCGTAAAACTTATTATCGTGCAGATAAGAAGGATTGATTTCTTCAATATAGGCCATGTCATTGAGGTCTACTCCGACATTTCCGTGAATAAATGCCCATCTCCCCCATGGAGTACCAGATGGATATAATCCTGTCTCCCAGTATATTTGATCTTCAAAATAGCAATTAATTGAATTACCATTTGGTAGAATAGCAAAATCATTGGTTAAATATACAATCACATTCATTGTATCAGAAATTGGAAAATTGTGAGAAAAATTGCAAAAAGCATTATCCACTAATGTGTTTTGATATATTACGTTACCCGTTAAATCGGTAAAACTCCAATCAAAAATGTTATGTTCCTGCGGGTGGGTTAAATATTGGCCTGAATGATATATACTGAGTGAATTCGTATCAGAACCTACATTAACAGTCATACCTAACTGGTCACATGGAAGACATGTGGTCTGTGCTTTTACCAAACAAGAAAATCCTATGGGAAAAAGAATACATAGAAAAGATCGTCTCATCATAAATTGATTTGAACCTAAAGTAGTAATAATTTGATAAACAATCTATTAGCAGATGTTGATTCGCCAACGATAAATAAATTTAATGAGCGTAACCGTTTATGATTATGATTTTGATTTTCTACATATCCTGAGCTAATCTCCAAAGAATGATCTTGCCATCATCACTGCATGAAGCAATTCTTTCCTTATCAACTCCGATCAATTCATTAACACTATGTTTATGGCCACCCTCTCTTGCATCTAACCTTTGACAAAAGACCATATCATTATCCCATACCTTTATTGTTTTATCACGACTAGCAGTAAGGATGAAATCGTTAAATCGAAGTATCCTGTATATACCAAAGTTATGAGCCGGAATAGGCTTTATAATTTCATCACCTTGAAGAGTCCAAGAGGACAACATGGCATCTTTGCCACCTGTAATAACTCTATCTTCTTCCAATAATAATCCCGTCACTCCGGTCTTATGGGCTAAAAATACCGTTTCTTCGTTGAAGTTACTCGTATTGAATATTCTGCACTTACCATCCTGACTGCCAATTGCAAAACGAGTTCCATTTGGATTAATTGAAATATTACGGATTTTACCGCAATCTAGAGGAATATATATAACAAGCTCGAGTGAGTCTAAATTCCAAACCGATAAATTACCATCTGCATCTGCAACATAAATATGGCGCATCACACTGTTGAAAGCAATTTCAAAGATGGCTACTACATGCTGTTGATAATATTTTATCTCTTTACGATCATAAACATTTACAACGTGTAAATCACCATTGTTCAGACCGATAAATAAAAGATCTTCAACCAAGCATGTTGAATAAATTGGATGTTCAACTTTTATGGTGAATGCATCTTGAATTCCTTCTTGAATTCTCCATCTTGCCACAATGCAATCAGCACTTCCCGAATAAATATATGAATCGTTTGCCGAGATGGAGTACACAGCACCCCTGTGTCCTTTAATCTCTTTTTCTTTGAGGAAAGGTTCAACCCTCGTCATCATCCTCTACTCCATCAGCGTTTACTTGTTTGAGACGCTCCTCTATGTCCTTAGGCATAAATTCGAAGAATGTATCTCCCCTTAAACCTAATCTGAGGCACTCGAGGGGAATCATTTCATTTGGTGCAATATTCCCAAGGTTCACCTCAGCTCCAAATAATCTAACGAACCAGACCTGCTGTTTTTTTAAAGGAGCCTCCCACAAGATATCTTCAGGCTTTACCTTGGCAATAATTCTATTAATTAATACTGTATGGGCTGTTCCATTTGGCCTAAATACTCCTACGGTACCAGATTCACGTCCCTCTGCTATAACTTTCCATGAGCCTGCTTCCAATTCGCTCGACATCATCTTTATCCATTTCGCAGGAGAAATCAAAATTCCCGAATCTTTAGATCCTACCTCGGAAAGAACCGTTCTATCTTTGGCCAATACTCTTATCAACTCGCATTTCTCATCGTGCTCAATATTGATTGAACCATCCGATATCTCTGCAAGGTCTAAATCATACTTATCCAAAGTTCTTCTGTAATCATCAAACATCCCCCGAGCATGAAAGGCTTCAAACAAGGTTCCTCCAAAGTAAGGACGGATTCCTGCAGATTTGTAAAGCGTGATTTTCTCCTCAAGATTTTTGGTGACATACGATGTACCAAAACCAAATTTGACTAAATCTGTCAAATGTCCTGAGGCTTCAATAAAATTTTCGGTCTCTCTAAGACTTAAGCCTTTATCCATCATCATGGTGATTCCCGAATTCCTTGGTTTTACTGAACGTTTTGGAATGTATGTTAAGTCAAAATTCATATTTCTTATTGGTCGGCCAAAAGTACGAATTCTTGAACATTTTTCAATGCTGGATCTATCTCAAAGATTTCCAAAGCTTTATCTCGATTTAAATCTACACATTCAGCAAATAATTGAATCGATTCTGATTCTTTTCCAGTTCTCCATAATAAATGTACCTTCAATACGGGTAGAATATCATTTTCAGGTGAGGTTTTTTCAAATTCCACCAAAAAATTTAGAGCTCTCTGAACACCATCTTGCTTTAACAAATTAACATAGTTCTTCAAGCACTCCTCATCAGATGAATCATAGACTAAAGATAATTCATAGTTATCTGCAGCAGCATCCAATTCTTCTAACTTTTCGTAAGCACCAGCGAGGACATGGTAGATGCCGGAGTTCTCTGGATCAAGCCCCATCGCTTTATTGATAAGTGTTATCGCTTCTTTCGTATTTCCTTCAAGATCCTCAACTATTCCAAGACCAAGCCACGCATCCGCTAAAAGTGGAGAAAGCTCTAATGCTTTCTGATACTTTTCTCGCGCAATATCTAGCTGGCCAAGTTGTTCAAAACATTCTCCCAAGTAAGAAAATCCTATGGGGTCATCTCCATCAAGCTCTATTGACTTCTGAAAATTATCAATGGCTAAATTATATTTCTCATCTGCTAGGTATGCATGTGCCAAATTGTAATATACAGGGCCAAAATCATCATTTATCAGAATACAATAATCATATGCCCAAATAGATTTTTCATAATTATCTTCTCTTAAATAAGCGTTGCCAAGATTATACCATGCGGTGAATGAATATGGATTCTCATCTATGAAGTCTAAGTAACATTGAATGGACTTATCAAATTCACCTAGTTGGTCATAACAATATGCTGCCTCATAAATAGCACCTTCGTTTTTTGGATTATACTGAATTGCTTGCCTTAAAATCTTTAGAGCGGATTTATAATCATCTCTATTTTCGTATTCTAAAGCCAGATCTAAATAAACCTCATCTTTATCCTCGTCAGAGGCTTCATTCAAGGCAGCCGTGAAATATTTTATTGCATTTTGAGAGTCTTTGAGTTGACTGAAAACGGCAGCTTTCGTTAACAAAAGTTCGAAGTTAGCACCCCCGTTTCTTTCCACTTCTGTTAATATATTTAGGGCTTCTTTTAGTTTTCCAATAGCGGATAGTGCCTGCGCTTTTCTGACACTAAACTGATTGTTGTAACCAAATTGCGATAGAGCCTCCTCTGTACATTTTATTGCTGTGGTATATTGTCCTTGCATGATAAAATGATCGATCATTACTTCCCATCGATCACTATCAAAAAACCCGTAGTGCTCTCCAGTTTCCAGGTACTTTTGAAATAACTCTAAATCATCTTTGAGTCTTCCATCTTCATAGAATCCCTCATCTTCATCGTCATCAAACATAGGCCCCCGATTTATCTCTACAATTTAACTAATTTCAAAGCTGTTTCGAATAGAGAGAAATAACTATTATCAACAAGCTTTCAACAAATTGTTTATTTCCCCGCACGTTTCCTGTCTGTCTCCTTCAACAAGATCTTTCTCATGCGCAAACTTTCTGGAGTAACCTCTACATATTCATCCGCTTGAATGTATTCCAAACATTCTTCCAACGTAAATTCTTTTGGGGGGGCTAATTTCACTTTATCGTCCGCTCCTGAGGAACGCATGTTGGTCAATTTCTTTGTTTTCGTGACATTAACTACAAGATCATTTGCTCGACTATTTTCACCAATTACTTGCCCTTCGTAAATGTCCTCACCAGGAGCAATAAAAAATGTCCCTCGCTCTTGCAAATTATTCAACGAGAAGGGTATTGATGTGCCTTGCTCCATAGAAATTAATGAACCATTTAATCTTCCCGGAATATCACCTTTGTGGCTCTGATATTCCAGAAATCTGTGTGTCATGATGGCCTCTCCTGCAGTGGCAGTAAGCAAATAATTTCTTAATCCAATAATCCCTCTCGATGGAATTTCAAAATCAATAATCATACGATCGCCTTTTGGAACCATGTTTTTCATCTCTCCTTTTCTTTTAGAAACTGCCTCAACAGCTGTTCCAGAGACAGATTCTGGCAAATCTATCGTTAACTCTTCAACAGGTTCACATTTCACCCCATCAATCTCCTTAATGATAACCTGAGGTTGTCCAACTTGAAGTTCATAACCCTCTCTACGCATAGTTTCAATTAGTACCGATAAGTGCATTACACCACGACCAAATACCATCCACTTATCAGCCTTATCTGTATTTTGAACACGTAATGCTAAGTTTTTCTCTAGCTCCTTGTCCAAGCGTTCTGAAATATGACGTGATGTTACAAATTTACCCTCTTTTCCGAAGAATGGAGAGTCGTTGATTGAGAACATCATACTCATTGTAGGTTCATCAATATCAATGGTTTTAAGCGGTTCAGGATTCTCAAAATCGCAAATACTATCCCCAATTTCGAAACCTTCAAGCCCAGTTATTGCGCATATATCGCCACCTTCAATAGAGTCTACCTTTATACGGTTAAGACCTTCAAAGACAAATACATCTTTAATACGATGTTTTTGCTTTTCGCCATTTCTTTTTGCTAAAATTACTTGCTGTCCTGACCTAAGTTCGCCCCGACTTAACCTTCCAATAGCTATTCTTCCAACAAAAGATGAGTAGTCCAATGATGTAATTAACATCTGGGTATTTCCTGCTTCAATCTTCGCCGGTGGATAATAATCTAAAATTTTATCCAACAGCGGTGCTATAGATTGAGTTGGCTTTTGCCAGTTATCAGACATCCAACCGTTTTTGGCAGATCGCGCGGGCGCGAGCGAGGAAAATCAACGTCGCTATATGCGCCAAGGTGACCCTGATTTTCAGGCCTTTCACCACGATCTATATCGCAGTGTCGGCAAGGGGCGTTGGTGGATCATGGAACAACAACCTGGCCCCGTGAATTGGGCACCCGTTAACCCCGATCCGCTGCCAGGTATGGTGCGTTTATGGACTTGGGAGGCCTTTGCCCATGGGGCAGAAACCGTTGCCTATTTCCGATGGCGACAGGCTCCATTTGCACAAGAACAGATGCACGCGGGCATTTTGCGACCTGACAGCGCAAAAGCCGGAATTTGACGATATGCCATCCTTCCAGCTGCTGACGCAATTTAACGTCGCGGTTTTGTTTATAAGCCAGCAACCCGGCACGCCCGCCGGGCAGCACCAGCAGGCATTTTTCCAGTGGATACTGATTCTCG
>JALRKF010000140.1 GCA_023254905.1 Crocinitomicaceae bacterium
CAGATCATTGTCCGATATCCATAGAGTTTGAATAAAAAAGGGGATGCTATTGCATCCCCTTTTAACTCTAGTTTGTAGAGCTTATTTCTTCTTTGAACAACAAGACTTAGTTGCAGTTGTTGATGACGAGCTACAAGATCCAGCTTTAGTTGTAGAAGTTGTAGATGAGCAACAAGCTCCCTTCTTCTTCTTCTTCTTCTTCTTTTTCTTATCGTCGTCCTTCTTTACGGTAATTTCAATGTTATTATTTACCGTCACAGATGTTGCTGCCGAAGCTGTTCCAACGAACATAACAACACCAAATAGTAATAAAATCTTCTTCATAACTCACTAATTAATGTAATCTAAAGCTACAATTATACTTTCAAAGTACCAAGTTTTGTAACCCTTCCTTGCACTTTATCACCAATTTTTACGGATAATTCTGTATTCAGTGGAAGTAATACATCGACTCTAGATCCGAATTTAATAAACCCAAATTCATCAGCTGCATTAACCTTTTGAAGCGACTTCACATAGTAACAGATTCTTCGTGCAACTGCCCCAGCAATTTGCCTAAACAATACTTCTTGTCCGCTTTTATGCTCTGTCACTATGGTTGTGCGTTCATTGTCAGTACTACTCTTCGGATGCCATGCTACCAAAAATAATCCTGGATGATATTTAACATATTTAATTACTCCAGAGATTGGATTATAGTTTGCATGCACATTGAGAGGTGACATAAAAATACTTATCTGAATACGTTTATCATTAAAATATTCATTCTCTTCCACTTCCTCGATTACGACTACCTTGCCATCAGCGGGACAAACAATGTCGAGCTCTTCGTGTACGAAGGTCCTTGAAGGAATTCTAAAAAATTGAACTATCAGAATGAACATTACTAGCACACCTAAGCTCAGTAAGATATAAAGCCAAAGCCTCTCCGCGTTAGCATAAAGCAGATAATTTGCAACTTGAATTGCGCCAAGTATGAGCGCAGAAATTAGGATGATCAGATAACCTTCTCTGTGAATTCTCATAGGGTTTAATTAGAGGACAAAGGAATAAATAAATATCCAAAAGAAATAAAAAGGTGCAACAAAAATAGTTGCATCAAAACGATCCAAAATTCCACCATGACCTGGTAAGATATTTCCTGAATCTTTGATATTTAGATCGCGCTTAATTAATGACTCTAGAAGATCCCCAACAACCGATAAAGGTGAAATTAAGATCGCTGAAATGATCCAGAAAATAAATTCTTGTTCATCAAAGTAAGCGATAAGAGCTCCAACTAATAGTGTAAATAAGAAACCGCCAATGGCTCCTTCCCATGTCTTTTTGGGTGAAACACGCTCAATCATTTTGTGCTTGCCGATTAACCGACCTGAGAGATATGCAAATGAATCATTTATCCAAATTAGTATAAACATTCCTAAAACTAGAGGTAACCCAGAATGCGATTGGTTACACAGAATAGCTATGAGAGTAAATGGAATAACCAAATAAACAATACCGAAAATATTGATGGCCATATTATTTAAAGGTTGCCTTGTCTTTCGCCATAATTCCAATAAAAAAAGAAGAAATACGAGGCAAGGAATTGCCATAAGTGACCATTTCGGAATCCATCCGAGTGCAACTCCAATTGACAGACCGTAAATGAGAGTAGCAAAGAAAGCACTCGTTTCCCAGTTTACTCCAAACCGTTCACCAGATTCGAATAATCTGTAGAATTCGATGATACCCAAAATGAAATAGATAGTGAAAACTACTAGAGTTGCTTCGATACTAAATAGTACTGGAAAGATAATACTTGAGACAAAAATAAGACCAGTGATCGATCGAAGTACTAAATTATTCATGTTCCGAATTTAGCAATTTCCGCGCTTCACTTTCATTTTCTTTGTGAACCTTGAGATAAATATAACCGAAGGCATTATATGAGGAATCCCGCTGATCAAATATGATTGCCGGAATTCCCTCATCCTCTAAAAGGAGTTTATTAATACGAAGGGAGTATTCATCAGTGCTTTCGACTATGGTAACCCATTGAGACTCATTCACCAACTTTATCCTCTGGAGTGCCCAGCTCTTCAGAATTCGATTGATCCAGTTCTTCATTCGTTGTTTCTTGATCGCTTTCAATTGAATCTTCAGGAGATTCATTAACATTAGGCATGGAGTCTTCATTCAGGTCATTAATTTCCGTCGAAACTAAAGTTTCTGACTTTGACTCAGAATCCTGAAGATCATCCTCTTTATCCCAAGGACGTCTACCAAATACCTCAACAAGATCTTCCTTAAAGATAACCTCTTTTTCTAGAAGCTTTTCTGCAAGTAATTTTAGCTTATCCTGATTATCACTTAATATTGTAAGGGCTCTTTGATACTGCTCTTCAATCATTTTACTCACCTCGTCGTCTATAACTTGAGCGGTGTCATCAGAGTAAGGTTTAACGAAGGAGTTATTTCCTTGAGGGTCATAGAATGAAATATTTCCAACACGTTCATTCAGCCCGTATATAGAGACCATTGCATAAGCTTGCTTTGTAACTTTCTCCAAATCGCTCAGGGCACCGGTACTTATTTTTCCAAAAGTTAATTGCTCCGCTGCTCGTCCACCCAGAGCTGTGCACATATCATCGAGGATTTGCTCTGTAGTTGTAATACTTCTTTCCTCAGGCAAATACCAGGCAGCACCCAATGATCTTCCTCTCGGAACAATAGTAACTTTTACCAATGGATTAGCATGTTCAAGTAACCATGATGTCGTGGCATGTCCTGCTTCATGATAAGCAATTGCTTTTTTCTCCTCAGGAGTAATGATCTTATTTTTTTTCTCAAGACCTCCTATAATTCTATCAACGGCATCTAAAAAATCTTGTTTCTCTACTTTTTCTTTTTCTTTTCGAGCAGCGATAAGTGCCGCTTCATTACAAAGATTCGCGATATCTGCACCAGAGAATCCAGGAGTTTGTCTCGCTAAGAAATCTTTGTCTAACTTCTCTGCTAGTTTGATTGGTTTTAAGTGTACTTCAAATATTTCTTTTCGTTCATTAAGGTCAGGCATATCAACGTAGATTTGTCTATCAAATCTTCCGGCGCGCATTAAGGCATTATCCAATACATCTGCTCTGTTCGTTGCTGCAAGTATAATTACTCCCGAGTTCGTTCCAAATCCGTCCATCTCTGTTAACAGCTGATTCAACGTATTTTCGCGCTCATCGTTCGAGCCGAAACTATTATTTTTTCCACGAGCTCGCCCGATAGCATCTATCTCATCTATAAAGATGATAGAAGGAGCCTTTTCCTTTGCTTGTTTGAATAGATCACGAACACGAGAAGCGCCAACTCCTACGAACATCTCTACAAAGTCTGAACCTGACAAGGAGAAGAATGGCACCTTAGCTTCTCCCGCTACGGCCTTCGCTAATAGTGTTTTACCTGTTCCTGGAGGTCCTACAAGTAAAGCTCCTTTCGGAATTTTTGCACCAAGAGCAGTGTATTTTTTTGGATTTTTTAAGAAGTCAACTATCTCTTCGACTTCCTCCTTAGCGCCCTCTAATCCTGCTACATCATCGAAAGTGACATTTGTACTTTTACCTTTCTCATAGACTTGAGCTTTGGATTTTCCTATATTAAAAATCTGACCACCAGGGCCACCGCCTCCACCACCAGTCATGCGACGCATGATGAACATCCAGATCGCAACAAGTATTAGCACAGGTAGTAAGAAACTTAAAATATTGCCGAGATAGTTTATCTCCTCTTTAAAGTCATATTCGATTGTTGGTAATTCTTTGGTTTTAAGTTCTTTGTTTATCTCGTCCATCTTCGTTTCGAAGTAACCAACATCCCCGATATCAAAAGTTAGGACTGGATCGACACCTCCAAAACGATTACCATTTTGCAATAACTTCTTAACATTTGAATAATCATCACTATCCTGACCCTTAACAAACTCTTTGCCGTCTGTTGAAAGCTCAAAGTCTACGCGAGATCGATTTATAATTGCTACATCGGATACATATCCTTCTCTTGCAAGGTTGTAAAATACTTTGCTGCTTTTTAATTCAGTTCCACTTCCTCCGGCAAAAAATAATTGCACAGCAACTAGTGCTACCCCAACTAAAACATAGATCCAGTAAACGGAAAATCTATTCTTATTATTTTTTTTGTTC
Organism: Crocinitomicaceae bacterium; assembly: GCA_023254905.1. GTDB lineage: Bacteria > Bacteroidota > Bacteroidia > Flavobacteriales_D > Crocinitomicaceae > UBA4466. Next base: position 4,170 of record JALRKF010000140.1, read on the forward strand.
TCGCTCATTTCTTAAATCAAATTTGGTATGTCAATTCTATCGGCATCAGCCCATAAGTCTTCAAGATCGAAAAAGGATCTCGTATCTCTTAAAAAGACATGTGCTACTACACTTACGTAATCCATTAGAATCCATTCCCTGTTTTTCTGGCCTTCAGTGTGCCATGGTTTTTCTTTTAGCTTTTTGCGAGTCTCGCGCAAAACAGATGAGCTAATTCCATCTATGTGGGTATTTGAATCTCCCGTGCAGATTACAAAGAAATCACAAACTGCACTAGTTATTCCTCTGAGATCGAGAACAACTATGTCCTTAGCCTTATTCTCTTGCATTCCCTCAACGATAGCATCACAAAGTTTTCTCGAATTTTTCTCCAAAATTTCTCTACTCATTTACTGTTAATAAGCTCTACAAAGCTAATCTATATTTCGATAAATAATTAATTTCGAAGTTATCGCAAAAATGATTGGTCAGAAACTAATATCATTATCTGTCGTTGATTCAACGAACAATTATACTGCCAAATTACATTCTAGGGATGAAATAGACCATGGAGCGGTAATTTTGGCAGAGAATCAACTTAATGGCAGAGGTCAACGGGGTACAGAATGGCAGTCTGAGCCAGGTAATAATCTGACCTTTTCATTCTTACTTACTGAGATCAACCTATCAGTTTTGGATCAGTTCAGACTGAATCAGCTCGCGTCAATTGCAATTATTAATACTTTGGACAATTACGATATTGATGCTTACATTAAATGGCCTAATGATATTTATGTTGGGCGCGAGAAAATTGCGGGTATGCTCATAGAAAATAGTATTGGTAGTGAAGGAATTAAAAGCAGTATCATCGGTATTGGGCTGAATGTTAATCAGGTAGATTTTGGAGAGTTATCCGCGACAAGTTTAAAGAGTCAAACAGGTAAAGATTACAATCTACATGAAGTATTATTTTCATTTATCTTTAATTTCAATGATTTATTTCAAAAGCTTGATACACCTCAAATACTTCTGAACGAATATCTTAACAAATTGATTGGTGTGAAAAGTAATGTAGCCTTCTCTTACAATGGTATGCAGTATATCGGAAATGTTAAGGGTATTGATAAAATTGGAAGAATTACCTTGACAGCAGATGGCTTAGAACATGGACCTTTCTCGCTTAAAGAGATTTCTTTTGTTATCTAAACCTCTCTTGCAATTTATTTGACATATAGTTAAATAGGTTCGAAAGCGGTTTTTCTACCATCATTTTTAAGAACATATTTACCTCACCTTCGAAATGAATGAAGCCCTCACATTGTTCACCTTGCGGTGTAATATTTATAAATAGTTTGAAAGGGAATGGTGTTCCTTCCCCTGATTTTAGTTTAATCACGTCAAAACCGTCGTTACCGTCTTGGACAAGTGAAATAATTACTCCGCCTTGAACTTTAAAAGAGCATTGCTCTTTATCTGATTGAAAATCGGTTATCTTATCTTGTGGCAATAACTCCTTAATGTTATTTGAGTCTGTTAGAAAAGCAAAGATGTCCTGTTGAGAGGCGTTCACAATTACTTTTGTACTATCGATGTTCATAACTCAATTATTTATTCCAATTGTTTGGATCTTTTCTCCACTCCTCTAATGTATTTAAGTCAGACTCTGAGATCGTATTATTATCCAGTGCCTTCTTTAGAAGAATATCATAATTAGATAATGTGAGGAATGGACATTTCGCATTATTGAAATTTTCAGTTGCAAGATGAAAGCCATATGTGAATATAGCAAGCAAACCTTTTACGTCCAGTTCTGCGTCACGCAATGCTTCAACTGCCTTCAAACTGGAGCCACCCGTAGAAATTAGGTCTTCGATAACCACAACGCGTTGCCCCCTCTCGAAATAACCTTCAACTTGATTACCCATTCCATGTTCTTTAGCGGAACTTCTCACATAAATGAATGGCACACCAAGTTCTTGCGCAACCAATGCACCTTGGGCAATTCCTCCTGTTGCTACCCCTGCAATCACATCCGGTTTCCCATACTGCTCAAGGATCGCTTCAGCGAAAGTTTGACGAATAAAAGTTCTAATGTTCGGGTAAGATAGCGTTACTCGATTATCACAATAGATCGGAGATTTAAGTCCTGATGCCCAAGTAAAAGGCAATTGTGGATTAAGTTTAACCGCTTTGATTTGTAACAAAAATTCTGCTACTTTTAACGCCTTATCTTCATTTAAAATCATGTGCGCAAATGTACAAAGTTTTTATTGATCAAAGACCTCTTGTGTTAATCGAAAGGGATAAATTTTCGGGTATACACAAAAACATTTTGTTTTATGAGCTGAATAATACTGTAAAGGATTTCAAGTCACAATTGAAAGATGCTACAATAGATGATCCTTTGTATGTTTTATGTGATGATGTAGCGAAAGCTTTTGAAAGTTTATTTGGCAGTTTTAAAAAGATCCGAGCAGCTGGAGGAATTGTCAAACGCAAAAATAAATTTCTTGTGATAAAACGTAATGGAAAATGGGATATTCCAAAAGGAAAGATAGATAAGGGAGAGGGGAAGAAAGCTGCGGCAATAAGAGAGATAGAGGAGGAATGTGGAATTGAAAGACCTGAGATTCAAGATTTTTTGGTTACTACTTATCACGTTTTCAACTACAAAGGCAAGAGGGCTATAAAAAAAACATTTTGGTACAACTTAACGTATAATGGATCAAAGGAATTGATACCTCAAACGACAGAGGGTATAACAAAGGCGAAATGGATGACGGAAGAGGAAATGTTGTCAATCAGAGGCAAAACCTACGGATCGATCAATGAGGTATTAGACGCATATCTGCGTTCGAAATAATCTTATTTTTTGTGTAAAACAGTCGCTGAGGCCTGAGATGTTGGCATTATTGTAATGTCGTTAAGTGTTACGTGAGGTGGTCGAGTAGCAGCGAAAAAAATAGTTTCTGCAATATCTTCCGCATATAGAGGAGTATATCCTTCATATACCGAATCTGCCATAGTCTCATCTCCCTTGAAGCGCACTATGGAGAACTCTGTTTCGGCTGCACCAGGCGCAATATTCGTCACTTTTATTCCATACTGAACAAGATCTATGCGCATTGCTTTAGATAAGGCATCCACGGCATGTTTCGAAGCACAGTAAACGTTACCTCCGGGATATACCTCTTTTCCCGCAATACTCGCGATATTGATTATTTGAGAATTGTCATTTGCTTTCAAGAAGGGAACAACCGCTTTTGTTACATACAAGAGACCTTTCACGTTTGTGTCTATCATTCTGTTCCAGTCGTCAGATAGTCCGCTATCAATGCTTCCTTTTCCGACTGCTAGTCCGGCATTATTCACTAGAAGGGTAAGATTACTTGTGATATCAACTGATAAGGATTCGACGGCACGAATTACTTCTTGCTCTTCCCTTACATCAAAGCACAAGGAAATAACCTTAATATTATAATCTGCTTTGATTTGATCTTTGATTGTCTCAAGTCTATCTTGGCGTCTACCGGTAATAATAAGGTTCCATCCATTCTTGGCAAAAATATCTGCGCAAGCTTTCCCAAATCCTGCAGTTGCTCCAGTGATAAATGCGTAATTAGTCATTTTGTAAGGTTTTTTGATTCCAATTTAATAGGGTTACGAGGACCATACACAAATGAATGGGAATACGATAACGAACAATTGCATTCGATACAGGTGTTGTCCATCCTATGATCATAGCACTTAATAGTGAAATTACAAATAGAAAAATGTACAGTTCGATTTGGGTGAAGGAAATATTTTTAATCCACCTAAAACTAAATAGAAAAAAGGCCCATATCAGCAACCATTCGACTATACTTATCCATTTTAACAGCCCATTTTTTTCATAATAGAATGGTCGAAAAAAGCCGTTGATTAAACCTTCTGGAATCAATTTTACAAGCTGATTGAAATTAAAATTAAGATCTGTAAGTTCGAAATAACTCTCACTTTTTGGTCGCATGAAATGGATTTTCATCTTTACTCCATCAGGAAATAGTGTTACGGTATCAGGTGCACCTCTATGTTTGTGATTTACTTTTAAAACTTCAGTCTTCGCAATTAAGAATACCGAATCATTTTTAATGGATAAATTATCTAGCTGATGTTCATTGAAAAAATAGAAGCAACTATCCGTGTCAATATGTAACCCTCCTCTTGAGATATTTTTAAAATCAAATTGTTTCCGAGATATAGTTTTTGTTAATTCAACCCGAAGAGAACTGAAAGTTAGGAGTAAAAAGAATATACTCGATAGGGTTATGGTCGCTGTTAAAATTATCTTATTCGCATCGAATAATCGAGATATTCGCCAAATAGTAATACCGAGCAGCACAATTAGTAAAAAGTGAAATTTAAAAAGCAGTAACAATAATATACCTGTAGTGAATGCCAGCCAATGTTTAACGAGTTTCTCCTTTGTAAAAAGAACGTAAATAATTAAAGAAAATCCGAACAAGTAAATTGGCTCCTTCAATAAGCCACTGGACCAAAAAAGAAAATTAGGAACAAAACAAACGACTATTATTGATATATAATTTGATACTCTTGTCTTATTTCGGATAGAGCGATAGAACAAAAATCCACTAAGTGTTGAAATTAGGGCCATGAATAGTATATGTACCTCAGGAAGTTTAAAGCTAAGAAAGTGAAGAAGACTATGCAGTCTAATCATATTTCTACTTTCATTGGAAAGCGCTTGAGAGCCTACATCCCAGTGGTTTGTTTCCAAAAGATGTTGTTGTGTAAGGGAGTTTATATCCCCAAAACCAAAAAGTAATTGGAAATAATCCGCGGGAGATTGCCAGAATACATTGTATAACACTTCACTTTCGAAAAAATAAGCTCCAGCGTCTTGCGAAAGTTCGCCAGGCCCTACGACGTGAGTATATATATAAAGGAAGACAAGACCGGTACAAACATGAATACTAAATACGCCAGGCCAGGTCCACTTCGTTATATTATCATTTGTAAACGGTTTACCCGAGAAAAAGAGAAAAATCAGACAATATATAACGATTGTGTAAAAGATCAATTACCTCAATTTGGTGGTAAAAATAATGATTATCTGCTCAGAAATGTCACATTGTCCTTTAGTCAAGACAGTTTGTCAGAAAATGTAGAGTGGCATAACTATTGAAAACTCAGACTAAAACAATTAAGCTATGAAAACAGGACAGATTAATGTACAAACGGAAAATATTTTTCCAATAATTAAGAAGTTTCTCTATTCTGATCATGAAATTTTCCTGAGAGAATTGGTTTCTAATGCAGTTGATGCTTCGCAAAAATTGAGATTCTTTGCGAAAAGTGGTGAATTCAAGGGTGAATTAGGAGACCTAAAAGTGGAAGTTCTTTTAGATAAGGAGGCCGGAACACTTACCATACGCGATAATGGTGTAGGTATGACTTCGGAAGAAATCGATAAGTATATCAATCAAATAGCTTTTTCTGGAGCTGAAGAGTTTGTAAATAAATACAAAGGAAAAGAAGGGGCTGAGCAGATTATTGGTCACTTTGGTCTTGGATTTTACTCTGCCTTTATGGTATCCGATAAAGTTCAGATTAGAACCCTTTCACACCTGGAAGGAACTAACGCAGTTCAATGGGAGAGTAATGGCTCGCCAGAGTATACTATTGAGAATATTGAAAAACAGGGAAGGGGAACGGACATAGTACTATTCATTAACGAAGAATCAAAGGAATTTCTTGATAATGCCAGAATTCAGGGGATTCTTGATAAATATTGTAAGTTCTTACCGATACCAGTTGAATTTGGTACTAAAACGGAATACGAGGATAATCCTGATGGTGATAAAGATGAGAATGGAAATATAAAGCGTGTTGCGGTAGAGGTTCCGAATCAAATTAACAACGTGAATCCTGCGTGGACTAAAGCGCCTGTTGATCTCAAAGATGAGGATTATGCCGCATTTTATCGTGAGTTGTATCCGATGACTTTTGAGGATCCTTTATTTCACATTCATTTGAATGTTGATTACCCATTCAATTTGACAGGAATACTTTATTTCCCCAAGATAACGGAAAATGTAGAGGTTCAGAGAAATAAAATAAACCTCTATTCGAACCAAGTTTTTATTACTGATTCAGTAGAGCAAATTGTCCCTGAATTTTTGACACTTCTTCATGGAGTTATTGACTCACCCGATATTCCATTGAATGTATCAAGGTCATATCTGCAGAGTGATGCTAATGTAAAGAAGATCTCTGCGCACATAACAAAAAAAGTTGCTGATAAACTTAATGACATGTTCAAAAAAGATCGAAAAGATTTCGAGTCTAAGTGGGAAGATTTGCAAGTTTTTGTTCAATACGGATCATTAGCCGAGGAGAAATTTGCCGAGAAATCAAAAAGTTTCAGTTTGGTGAAAAATACAATAGGTGAGTATTATACGATTGATGAATATGTAGAAAAAGTAAAACCTTTACAAACGAATAAGGATGAAAAGGTGGTTTTCCTTTATACTAGTAGTCCTGAGGAGCAATATGGTTTTGTCCAAAAGGCTCAAGACAGAGGATACGATGTATTACACCTTGATGGACCACTTATCCCGCACTGGGTTGCAAAAGCTGAGCAGTCTTTTGAAAATATTTCTTTTGCTCGTGTCGATGCGGATACTCTGGAAAAATTGATTCAAAAAGAGGAAGATATTCCGTCGAAATTATCTGTCGATGATCAAGACAAATTAAAACCAATGTTTGAAGAATTTATTGAAAAACAGAAATTCCAAATTCAGTTTGAGAGCATGGATAGTAAAGATGCCCCGATCATTATAACTCAGCCTGAATTTATTCGAAGAATGATGGAGCAGCAGCGAATGGGAGGTGGAGGCTTTTATGGTGCATTTCCTGAAACATATAATATGGTGATTAACAGTAATCATGACAAGATCCTGAATATACTCGAGACCAAAACAAAAAAGTCTCAGGAGAGAAAGATTAAGCAATTAACAGATATCGCTCTGCTCTCCCAAGGAATGTTAAAGGGCGAAGCATTAAATGACTTTATAGAGAGAAGTATTGATCTAGTGTAAGTTTTTGTCTAAAAAAGGATCGCATTTGCGGTCCTTAATTTTAATAATTTGTACAAATTTATTTTAGCAATTGCTGGCTTTATCCTATTCAAAGGAAGGATTTATGGTGCGATTTTGGGTTTTATTGTAGGCTCCTTAATTGATAACTATCAAACTTTGATGAGCCGTGCACGTGCTCAGGCAAGGAGTGAGGGTAGATCTTTCAACCCAGAGGATGTATTCCGTTATTATCAGCAGCGATCATCAAGTAATGACATCCCAACAATGTTAATGGTTCTTTCTGCAGCCGTCATGAAGGCTGATGGTAAAGTACTGAAATCAGAATTAAATTTTGTAAAAACCTTTTTTAATCAACAATTCGGTCCTCAATTTGGTACGGCTCATTTGCAAGCGCTGAAAAGGTTTCTTAATTCTGATTCTATTCCATTAGAACAAATATGCAACGATATTAGAATGAGAACTTCAGTTGAAGTTCGATCGCAGCTTTTACACTACCTTTTCGGAATAGCTAAGGCCGATAATGATGTTTCTGAATCTGAAATTTTGGTTATACAGAGAATTGCATCTCTGATGGGAGTCTCAATGACAGACTTTGAAAGCGTGAAGAATATGTTTTACAGAAACATTGATTCGGATTACAAGATTTTAGGGATAGAATCTTCTTCGACAGACGAACAAGTGAAAAAGGCCTATCGAAAAATGGCTATTAAGTTTCACCCCGATAAGGTCGCACAAATGGGAGAAGAGTATCAGAGGGGTGCCAAAGAAAAATTTCAGCAGATCCAAGACGCTTATGAGGCAATTAAAAAGCGTCGAGGCTTTAAATAATTAGTATTAATTATGAGCAAGTGAAGCAGTCCAAATAGACTTCCTGCTAATATCAGAATTGCACAAGGAATAGTCTTGATGATTTCCTTCGTTTTTTAACTATTGTGGCTTGCCGATAATAAAAATTGTAGGTCTTTTGTTCAGATCATAGGCTCTTTTTCTCCATTCCTTGATAGAGAGGGTTTGAATATTCTCTGACCTCATGGTAATATCGCTTGCAACGCATAACATTGTGTGGTCTGCTAATTCATTTAAGAGATCATCAAGTACATTCATATTTCTGAAAGGTGTATCCATGAAAATATTTGATATACCCCTTCTTCGTGTGTCATGTTCAAAATTCTTTAAGCTCTTGATACGATCTTTACGATCTTTTGGAAGATAACCATGAAATGTGAACTCCTGACCTGAAAATCCGCTACCCATGAGTGCTAATAAAATTGAAGATGGACCAACCAATGGTTTTACAAGGATACCTTTGTCATGGGCGAAACCAACTAATTCGGCTCCAGGATCTGCTATTCCTGGACAACCTGCATCCGACATAACACCAAGATCGTTTCCTTCTAAAATTACATCAATCATAGGGTAAATTTCTGCCTTCTCTGTCTTTTTATTCAAAATGAAAAATATACAGTCATCAATTGGAAAATTTCGATCTATTTTCCGTAAATATCTTCTTGCAATTTTTATATTTTCGACGGCAAAGTATCTCAGAGAAATTGCTTTTTTACTTACAAGACTTGGTACTATGTCTTCAATTTGATCTCCTCCAAGTGTGACGGGTATCAAATATAGCTTTCCTTTACTCATTAGAATACTTTTCAATGATTTTGTCCGTAGCAATATCAAGCATATTGTAGACATGAATAAACCCCTGTTCACCGCCATAATAAGGATCTGGAACCTCTAAGTTCTGACCAGGGTTTGATTCGTTAAGAATTAGCTTAACTTTTAGTCGTTCAGAATCATTTGATGCCAATGCAAGAACATTACTCAGGTTGCTTTTGTCCATAGTGTAGATTATATCATAGTTATCAAAGTCACTCTCCACAAATTGACGAGCCCGAAGATCATCAATATTTAATTTGAAGTGTTTCGCTGTTTCTCTCATTCTTGAATCTGGCGCTTCACCAACATGATATCCAGATGTTCCCGCTGAATCTACTTGAATATCAACGTCAAATTTGGTTGATTTATCTCTCAATAAACCATGCGCTAGAGGGGATCTACAGATATTTCCTAGGCAAACCATTAATATTTTCATCCTACAAAAGTAACATTCAACATTTATTTAACTATTGAATATTCGATAATTCATAGGATTTGCTCAACAGGAATGTGGTTTGATTTAAAAAGTCGAAAAATGACGAGATTTTAGCCAACTTAATTTGTTTTGTTCACGTATAACTATAAGGGATCAATATTTTGACTATGAGACAATTAAAAATTACAAAGCAGGTAACAAACAGAGAAACAGCATCGCTTGATAAATACTTACAAGAGATAGGACGAGTTGATCTGATCAGTGCCGATGAGGAGGTAGAATTGGCACAAAGGATTAGGGAGGGAGACAAAATAGCATTAGAACGTCTCACAAAAGCTAATCTGCGATTCGTTGTTTCAGTAGCAAAACAATACCAAAATCAGGGTATGTCATTGCCAGATCTTATTAATGAGGGGAATCTGGGTTTGATTAAAGCAGCAAAAAGATTTGATGAAACCCGTGGGTTTAAGTTTATTTCGTACGCTGTTTGGTGGATACGGCAGTCAATTTTACAAGCATTGGCTGAGCAAGCTCGGATTGTTCGTTTGCCGCTAAATAAAATTGGAAGTATTAATAAAATTAATAAAGCATTTTCTCACCTAGAACAAGATCTTGAGAGAGCTCCTACGTATAGAGAAATGGCCGATTTCATGGAGATTAGTGTCGAAGAGGTACAACAAGCGATGAAGAATAACGGAAGACACGTTTCGATGGATGCGCCTTTAGTGGAAGGAGATGAATCGTCATCTTCGATGTATGATGTATTAGAAAATGACGCACTTCCTGGTCCCGAAAGAGGATTAATGAATGAGTCTCTAAGTAGAGAAATTGAACGCTCGTTATCTACATTAACAGATAGAGAAGGAGATGTGATTCGACTTTATTATGGGTTAAATGGAAAGCATTCATTGACTCTTGAAGAAATTGGTGAAAGGTTTGATTTGACAAGAGAACGTGTTCGTCAAATTAAAGAAAAAGCAATTCGTAGAATGAGACAAACCTCAAGAAGCCGAATGTTGAAAACATATCTCGGTTAATTCGGATCTACGTCCACTGCTATACGCACAGTTTTGTGCAATGGTATGTTATAGAATAGATCAATGATTTCTTGAAGCCGCTCTTTTACTTTTTTATCAGAAGCACCTCTTTCTATCTTCAGCGTTATTTGTTTTAAATAAAGATTATTAATGCGCTTGACAATTGGATATTCTGGTCCAAGAACCCTTTCTTTGAATATTGCCTTGAGATTATTTGCTAACTCATGAGAGATCAGATCAAGTTTTTGTTGATTCTTATGTTTTAATGTAATCGTGATCACTTTATAGAAGGGTGGATAGAAATAATTTTTTCTTTCCAAGATTTCTTGTTTATAGAAACCTTCATAATCATGACCATGTACTTTTTGAATAACCCAATGGTCTGGATCTCCTGTTTGTAAGATCACTTTCCCTCGTTTCTCTCTTCGTCCAGCGCGACCCGCAACTTGCGTCATTAGTTGAAAAGAGCGTTCAAAAGCTTTAAAATCCGGTCGATTGAGTAACATATCAGCATCTAGTATTCCGACAAGATTTACATTATCAAAGTCCAACCCTTTGGATACCATTTGGGTTCCTATCAAAATATCTATATTCCCACAGGCAAAATCATTGAGAATATTTGAATAAGCGTTTTTGGACCTTGTTGTATCCAAGTCTAATCGTTTAATACTCTTATTTGGGAAGATTAACCCTAGCTCATCTTCAATTTTTTCTGTACCAAAACCAATCATTCTTAGACGATTGCTCCCACAAGCAGAACAGGTGCCTATTGGGTTTACAGCATACGAGCAATAATGACATTTCAGATTATTTGAGTGTTTGTGATATGTCAAGGATACATCACAGTTCTGGCAGGAAGGAGTCCAATTACAAATCTCGCACATCCATAAAGGTGTATACCCCCGTCTGTTTTGAAATAGAATAATCTGTTCCCCCATATTTAATGCCTCACGCATATTATCAATCAGAAATGAAGTAAAGTCTGATTGCATGCTTTTTTGCCTTCTTTCTTTCGCAACATTAGCACAAAGAATCTCGGGCATTAAAAGATTTCCAAACCTCTCATTTAGTACAACAAGTACATATTTTCCCTCAAGTGCGTTATAATAGCTCTCCATAGAAGGAGTTGCGGAGCCAAGAATGACCTGGGCATTATGGATTTTTGATAAAACAATAGATGCATCCCGTGCGTTATATCTCGGCGATGGATTATACTGTTTAAAAGTTGACTCGTGTTCCTCATCCACAATAATTAATCCCAGATCCTGAAAAGGAAGGAATACGGATGATCTTGCACCAAGAATGACTCTGAATTTATTCGGATCATTCTGAAGTACATGATTCCATATTTCTACTCGTTCGTTTTGATTGAATTTTGAATGATATACGCCAATTTGGTCTCCAAAATACGTTGATAATCGTTGTATTAATTGAGTTGTCAAGGCAATTTCAGGTAGTAAGAACAAAACTTGCTTGCCTAAGTCCAATTGCTCTTGTATCAATTGGACATAGATCTCTGTTTTACCTGATCCTGTCACGCCATGCAATAAGACAACTTTATTCTCTTGAAAAGCCTCATGTGTTTTATCTAGAGCATCTTTTTGCCCCTCTGAAAGCTCTTTTATCTCTGAACTCTGGACTTCGTACTCACCAAATCTGGAAATTTCCATCTTTACTTGGGCGATTATAGACTTTTTCTCCAAGGTGTTCAGTGAGGATATGGACACACCATTATCAATAAGTGTTTTTCTTTCAACGGGATTACAACCATCATGTGAGTAATTCCCCTCGGATAATAATTTCAACAAGGCTTCCAATTGTTTTTTCGATGAAGGAGAACCTTCTAACAGAGAAACAATCGAGTTTAAACGTTCCTCATCTTGAAATTCGTCTTCTAGTATAACAAATGTTGCCGTTTTAGGCGTGAATTTCTCATTCAGTTCTTCTAAAGAGATTACCGCCTTCTTATCGATCAAAGCTTTAATGATTGGTTGGATCGTCTTTAGTCCAAGAATCTCTGAAATTTCTTTTAGGTCAAGAGATTCTCTTATCTCTAAAGTTTCAATTATTTCCTTTTCTCGTTCTGAAAAATATTTTGGATCGAAAATAAAATCAGGATGTAAAACAACTTTGGTTTCGCTGGCTAATTTCAAATTTGCGGGCAGGGCTGCATTCATGACATCTCCAATAGGTGCCATATAATAGTCAGAAATCCATTTCCAGAATTTGTATTGATGGGTTGTTATTATAGGCTGTTCATCTAGCGTATACTCTACATAACGAGCTTGATATTCTTTCGGAACATTTTCATGAATCGTTGTTACAATACCTGTTAGAAGTTTTGCTTTACCAAAAGGCACTATGACTCTACAGCCAGCAAAAATCTGATCATTGATTTCGAAGGGAATACGATAAGTAAACTCTTTCCGTATCGGAACTGGTAGAATGACATCAGCAAAAAGTGTTTTCCTATCAGACATGTACTAATTTAGTAACATCATCTGATTAATTGCATGACCAGCTGTATCCGAAGGCTAAATCTGTTGGGTGATCACTGCAAAATAAATACGGTCCTGTGTAATTTCCTGTGCATAACTCAATTGAAGAGTTCTTATCAATACATCGCACAAACTGACTCGCAGTGGAGTGGAATGGTTTAATTACATCTAACGTTTGTGTCGAGGAGAAAATACCTATTACGGTGTAACCATTTGTTGCTTCAAGGTTTGTATATGTTGGTTTCGTTTGAGCAATCGCGGAACTCGGTTCGTTCACTACCATGTAATTGTAAAGGTCTAACCCACCTCCAACAATTTTCAATCGAAGATAGGATAGATTTCGTTTATCGCAAATCGGGTTATCATTTGCATCAATATTTCGCCTAACCAAATCATAAAAAACTGCTCCTTGCGCTGCAAAACCTTTTGTAGGATCAATGCCAACTTCTTGTTCTCCCAGATCCCAGTCAAATGTTCGAAGAACGGTATCGATGCCTGTTATCTCCTCGTAACCTACTTCGATCTTCGTGTTGATAACAGCAGCTTTATTATTTCCAGACCCTGTATTGATAGTAACAGATGTATTCTTGTAATCATTTAAGTTCTGCGCAAATTTAAAGGAGAAGGTTGTATTGGCGGCAGTCGTTGTAAGTCCATATACAATTGGAGTGGAACCATTCACTTCAAATTCTCCATCATTTATTGAGATATTCAGGTCATAGATGGCATCATCTCTGAGTGGACTCGATCCGGCCGTACTGAAGTAGTATAATTTCTGCTCCGGAGCATACCATACTCCATTTGTTTCTTTGTTTGAAACTATCGTATCCTGAAGGTCCCAAGAACGAACAACTACATTGTTAACTTTCTCAGATATTGTAGCGACAACAGAGTTGAAGTAGCTTGAATCTGGATTATTTGCAATTTCTAAAGAATTTCCCGGACCAATAAATGCTCTTGTAATTTTGATCATGTGAACGTTATCTGAAACGTCAAGCAATCCATATACGACTGCTGTTTCCTGAAATTCACCTGATAACTGGATTTCCTCGTTACATGAAGTAAAGCATAGTACCAGCGCTACTGCTGAAAGTTTGGCGATGAAGAGTTTTTTCATAGTTCTAAATAAGGACTACAAAGTTAATGAAATCCTTTGCATTTAAAATCTGTTAAACTCAACGATTACTACATTTTATTCAAAGTATGATGAAATTTAACGCACTGCACGCTCATTAAAAAGCAGGTAGCCGAAGCTAATTTGTGCGGAGAATGGGTTCTCTTGCTTCGGGAAATAATTAATCGTAAATCTTACTGGGCCAATGAAGCTATGGTAAACGAGGGAACTGGAGGCAATAAATGATTGTCCTGTAAAAGGGGTGCTAAATATCTGATCACCAACTGTATTTTGCGTTACTCTAATAATTGGTTGATAGTAAAAATATTCAGCTCTTAGCTCTAGATTTTTTTGAATGTCAAATATGGCTTTCAATCCGCCTGAAAGGAATTGATGGGCTCGGTATTCAGGCAGGAAGAATGTTTTCGCATCAGGAATCAAGTTGAACTCTGTCATTGTTAAAAGTGTAGCAGTGTAATTAGCAAAGAGGGGATGACTATTGTAAACGATCTGCCCACTTAAGCCTAAGTGAAATTTGGGGTCATCAACGATGTAAGATTCAAAATTAAGCTTACCTATGATCCAAGAGTGGTTTTGAATTATATTAAATGGCTGGATACCAGTTGATCCCGAAACACTATGTTCGCGCCCATACGTATATCTTATCTGTGCTTGGATTAAGTGTCCACTCGATGCAAATTGTTTTCTATTAAGAGAATTCTTTGTTATTCCCCAGCTAAAAGCAACTCCTCTGTATTCTGTGAAATCAGCAGTATCAATGTTAGTGAAATTATCAGTTTGGTAATACTCATCTGTCAACATAAGCAGCCTGCCATCAAATGTAGATTTTATTGTATTTCCTAGTGGGTGGGAGATTTCTAACCCACCATAGATTTCATTTTGCACAAGAAATGAAGGTTTAACTTCTTCAAAGAATGTGGCAAAGCTTCTAAAGTAATCCCAGCGATTCATGGTATAGTAGAACTTACTAGAAACAGGATATACGGCAGGGAAGTCAATTGTAAATGAAGCTTTTGCCGAACCATAGAATTTCCCGAAATAAGTTTCGGCTTGAGTCTTTGTCATAATTCTACCTATAGTTTGGTAGGATAATCCCAAATAGCCCATATTAACAGGTCGAGAGGTAATATGCCCTCCAACGGATAATTTGAATTCTTTCGCTTTTTTTACATCTAGAGCTAGGTGATAGGTCGAGTCATCATTTTTTTTTAAGGTTGGGAATAGGAAATCAACCTGTGGTGATTCGTAAAGCCTAAAATATCTTTTTTTCAGTTCTTCAAGGGAAAGAATCTCTTTCTTTCTTGATTTGATGAGTGAAAGTCTTAGATATCTTAGGTCCTCATTTTTATGATTTGTATTGATCTTGGATATTCTTAAAGGTTGGATTTTTTTTCTGAATTCCTTTCTCCTTTCATACAGTTCCTTTGCTGAAACGCGACGGGAGATATTCGCTTTTATTGAATCCATCTGATCTATTGTAGATTGATATCCGTCCTCTATTGCTCTCTCGACATCAGTAAAATCAAATGTTCCAACAGAAGTTTCCGGAGTAATAAGATAACCTGCGTCACAAGGCAGATAATAATTTGTTGGCTCTGATAACATAGTTGTAATTTGCCCTAAAAGGTCTTCATCACTCGGTGGGGGAGCGTTGCTACTCACATTACTTCCAATTATGAAGTCCGGACTAAAAGAGTCATACATAATATCAGAAGGAAAATTATTGTACAACCCCCCATCGAAAAAAAGAATATTATCTATGCTAATTGGCCTGTAAAGAAAAGGGAAGGTCATAGAGGCCCGAACAGCAGCATTCAGGGATCCTTTTGCAAAAACGACAGATTTCTTTTTCGCAATATCAGAACCAACACAACGAAAGGGGACAAAGAGAGAATCAAAGTTATTTCCTACCGATGCGCCAACAAGTCCAAGCTCAGACATCATTTTAAAATCTAAATATTCACTTGAATTTAAATTGGTTGGTAAAGATTTTCTAAACAAGCTATCTTTTGAAAAAGATAGATCGAACATACTAGCTGAGGATTGCTCTGCTCTCAGCAAGAATTCTTGCTCACTCGGAAGTTTTCCAGAGGCCATGAGCTGAAAGTCTTGACTTTTCACAAATTCTTCGATCTCTTCTGGACTATATCCTGCAGCATATAAACTGCCTATTAAAGCTCCTGCTGAGGTTCCGCTGATGTAATCGATCGGAATTTCATTTTCCTCCAATGCTTTTAGAACTCCAACATGAGAAATCCCAGTTGCACCACCTCCGGATAACACGAGTCCGACAGTCTGCTGGGCATAAAGTAGTTTGAAAGAAAGGAAATAGAAAAGTGCAATATATCGTGTTATTGAAGTCAATTTCGTTCTTTTGTACAAAAATAGAAGAAACGAACACCAATTCTTATGAACTCAGAAGAAAAGTTAACAATAACGATCAAAACTTTTTTTGGATTAGAGGAAATCCTGAAGGCTGAGCTCGAAGAAATGGGATATACTGATATAACTTTGTTAAATCGCGCGGTACAATTAAGGGGTAATCTTCGAGATGTTTATTATTTCAATTTTTATTTACGTTGTGCAATATCCGTTTTAACAGAGGTTAAGCAATTCCGGATTCGAAAAGAGGAGGACCTGTACAAAGAGTGTTTAAAAATTAAATGGGATGATCTTTTTTCGGTAGAAAAGACTTTCGCAGTAAAAGGGGCCGTATTTTCGGATATTTTTCGTCATTCGCAGTATCCCTTCCTTTTAGTTAAAGACGCTATTGTCGATACTTTTAGAGAGAATACGGGTTCCAGACCAAATGTGAACGTAAAGAGACCACAGGTGATGTTCGATCTTTATATCAATCAAAATGTATGCACAATATCCATAAATACGAGTGGTTCTCCATTGTTTCAGAGAGGTTACAGGGAAACAACAGGTTTAGCACCTCTTAATGAGGTAGTTGCTGCAGGTTTACTTCGTATGTCTGGTTGGGATAGAAAAACTCAGCTGATAGATCCATTTTGTGGATCAGGCACATTTTTAATTGAAGCAGCTTTAATGGCTTGTAATCTTCCTCCTCAACTAGAGAGGCATCATTTTGCGTTTAAGAATTTTAAAAGTTTTGATACCGATCTTTGGAATTCTATTCGTGATGGAGTGGATACAAGAATTCGAGAGTTGCCTTGTGAGATTGTCGGTTGGGATATTTCTGATGAAATGGTGCTGAAATCAAGACGTAATTTGCGTGGACTGCCGATTGGGAGGTTTATCAAAGTGAGACAGGGAGATTTCAAGGATGTGAAAGGAATAGAAAATGGTGGTACAATTATAACTAATCCGCCCTACGGCGAGAGAATGGGTGAGGGGATTGTTGAAATGTATGAAGAGATTGGAAATTGGATGAAGCATGAAATGAATGGATACAATTGTTGGATTCTATCCTCAAATATTGAGGCGTTAAAGCATGTTGGCTTGAAACCATCTCAGAAGATGAAAGTCTACAATGGTGACCTTGTATGCTCATTTAGAAAATATGAAATCTACGAAGGATCCAAAAAGAAGTAAGTCAATCATAAAAAAGGGCTTTGTGCCCTCCTTTTTAGCGATTTTCTAAATTGATATAATCTCTTTTCGTATAGCCGGTGTAAATTTGTCGTGGACGACCGATTGGTTCTCCATTTTCAATCATCTCTTTCCATTGAGCAATCCAACCTGGCAGCCTCCCTAATGCAAACATTACAGTAAACATCTCGGTAGGTATGCCAAGAGCTCTGTAAATAATTCCTGAATAGAAGTCTACATTTGGATACAAACCTCTTTGCACGAAGTAATCATCTTCTAATGCTACTTTCTCTAGTTTCTTGGCAATGTCTAAAACGGGATCATCTATTCCTAATTTGTCAAGCACATCATCACAAGCTTTTTTGATTATTGTTGCTCTCGGATCGAAGTTTTTATAAACTCGATGTCCAAAACCCATCAGTCTGAAAGGATCATCCTTATCCTTGGCTTTTGCAATCCACTTATCAAGATCCCCACCATCCTGTCGTATGTTTTCCAGCATTTCTATCACCGCCTGGTTTGCGCCTCCGTGTAATGGTCCCCAAAGAGCTGAAACTCCTGCTGAGATTGACGCATATAAATTCGCTTGAGAGGAGCCTACTATTCTTACTGTAGAAGCAGAACAGTTCTGTTCGTGATCAGCATGAAGAATAAGCAATTTATTTAATGCACTTACTATTACTGGATCAGGATCATATTCTTCCGTCGGCATAGAGAACATCATGTTAAGGAAGTTTTCACAATAGCCGTATTCATTTTTTGGATAAACATACGGATGACTCATGGAGTGTTTAAAAGACCATGCAGCCAATGTTGGTAGTTTTGCCAATAATCTTTGAATCGTGAGATCAACGGCTTGTTGAGGTCTATTTGGATCTTGTGATTCTGGATAGAATGTTGATAGAGAACAAACCATAGATGCCAGAATACCCATTGGGTGAGCATTTCTTGGATATGCCTCCAAAAATTGCTTCATGTCCTCATGAACCAATGTATGATGTGTAATGTCGTGGTTGAATGCATCAAGCTCAGCTTTAGATGGCAGTTCTCCGTAGATCAGTAGATAAGCAACCTCTGTGAAGGTTGCTTTGTCCGCAAGCTGTTCGATCGGATAACCACGATAGCGCAAGATTCCATTTTCTCCGTCGAGATAAGTTACAGCACTTTTGGTACTTCCTGTGTTTTTGAAACCAGGGTCTAATGTTATGTAACCACCTGACACCCCTCTTAATTTTCCGATGTCGATACCTTTTTCATTTTCACTACCTGTTATTACAGGTAATTCGTAAGTTTCCCCACCTAACTCGAACTTTGCGATTTCACTCATTATCTGTTATCTAAATATTGTTTGCTATTCAAAAATAATTGGCGGCCTAAATTACTACAACAAAATCTTTAAATCAAGACAATTCATATATATTTTCTTATAGATTTTTGAGAGTATATTCGTACATCATTTTGAAAAGATGATTACGTGTATTTCCGCCGTATATTCCATGATTCTTGTTCGGATAAATGAATAGATCAAATTGCTTATCCGCAGCAACAAGTGCATTTATCATCTCCATTGTATTTTGGTAGTGCACGTTATCATCTCCAGAACCGTGAATTAAGAAATACTTTCCTTTGAGCTTACTCACATGATTTATCGGTGAATTCTGATCATATCCGCTTTGATTTTCTTGTGGCGTCCGCATAAATCTCTCGGTATAAATATTGTCGTAATATCTCCAGTTCGTTACGGGAGCTACCGCAATGCCCATTTTAAATTGATCAGCTCCTTTAGTCATAGCTAGAGAGGCCATGAATCCACCATAACTCCAACCCATTATTCCAATTCTGTCCTTGTCAACAAAGTCATAAGTCTTAAGTTCTTTAGCTACCGCGATCATATCCTCGGTTTCAAGTTTTCCAAGCTCCAAGTATGTCGATTTCTTGAACGCTACACCTCTGTACATAGTTCCTCTTGGGTCTACTGAAACTACGATATAACCGGATTGAGCCAATAGTTGATGATACATATAGCTCATTCCTCCCCAGGAATCAGATACCATGTTTGAGCCCGGACCGCCATAGATATTCATGTAAACAGGGTATTTTTTTGAAGGGTCGAAGTCTATTGGCTTGATCATCCATCCGTTTAATTCCAATTCAGCCCCATTGAATTTTATGAACTCTTTTATTGAAATATCATTCTTGGTAAGCTTATTTTTTAGTCTGGAATTATCTTCAAGTACTTCTAGTTCATGACCGTTATTATCGCACAGTGTGTAAACTGGAGGCGTATTGGCATCGGAGTAACTCTTCACAAAATATTTCATACCAGTAGAGAACATGGCATCATTTGATCCTGTCTCTTTGCTAATAGCCATCTTTTTCTTTCCGTCAATGTTGATCTTATAGATACCTTTATAAATGGCTCCTTCTTGGGCAGATGTGAAGTATATCATTTCATTCTTATCATCGATTCCCAAGAATTCGATTACATCCCAATTCCCATTCGTAATCTTCTTTGTAGTGCCGTCAAAATTCAATAAGTAGATATGGTTGTATCCATCGTATTCGCTCGTTCGTAGTATGGAATTCCCATTGTTTAAAATAAGAAGGTTGTCATCAACGTCAATATATGTTTCTGATTTCTCCTCAAATATCTGTCGCGAGCGATATTCTCCGTTTTTTACTTCAACTAAATGGTAAATTAACTGGTTTTGATGCCTATTCAAAGTCTGTAGGATAAGTTGGTTCTGTTTGTGTGACCATTTTATACGCGGGATGTACTCATATTCACCAAGATCGATCTTGGTTGAATTACCATTCTCAAGGCTGGCAATGTATGCTGTTACAACTGAATTGTCTTCACCTGCTTTCGGGTATTTGAATGTGTAAAGGTCGGGATACAACTCATTAAAATACTTCATAGTATACTCCTTCACATTGCTCTCGTCAAATTTTAAATACCCAATATATTTACTATCCGGTGACCACCCATAGGCTTTCGTAATTGCAAATTCTTCTTCATACACCCAGTCTGTAGTGCCGTTAATAACTTTGTTATGTTCACCATCTTTGGTGACTTGAGTAATTGTGCTTGTTCTGAGGTCCTTAACGTACAGGTTATTTTCGAAAATATAGGACACCTTCTTTCCGTCCGGTGAATACTCAACTTGTGTCTGTGGAGTTCGCTCTCTATCTAGTGCCTCGAGTTCTCTTGTTTTGAGATCAAACAAAAAATGCTGTGCGGTGTAGCTTCTTCTGTAGATCGCTTTTTGATCTACCAATAATAGCACCTTGCTTTCATCAGCATTGAATTCGTAATCATCGACAAGTAAAGTGATGTTTTCGAATCGCATTTCATCAGTAGATATTATTGTTTCAGACTCTTTTGTATAATTCTTGAATGAGTATTTTACAATTCCTTCATTAGTGAACTGTGAGAAGTGTTCACCGTCGTTCATTGATCGAAATCCATCTACACCACGAGCATAGAATTTATAGTCTCTCCATATATCCTCAACGGATATAGATTGGGAGAAGGAGGTGAAGCTTATAAAAACGAAAATGAAATACGTTAATCTTTCCATAATGAACCGAATGAAATTAGTGTTGCCAAAAATAAACAAACATTGGCGAGTACAGTCTTTGAAGCGTTCAAAACATTTCCCGATTGTTAATAATTCCATAATGTTTCGTGATTCAAAAAGTCCTATTTTTGTGCAGTGTTTGCTTGTTGATGTCCTATCGGTACAAAAAGGATACCGAAACCATCAGGGAAACAAAATTTGAGAGATTAATGAAGTGATGCTTTTTATTTTTCAATTGTTCAGTGGCTTACCCGCAGCAGACTTTTCAATTTATGCGTCTACCAAAAGGAGAAAGAC
>JALRKF010000161.1 GCA_023254905.1 Crocinitomicaceae bacterium
ATTGTGATTTTCCATTACGACGGCCGTAAACAGACCAATAGTTGCCGCGAAAGCAATGATTACCGCTTAAACTTTAATTTTTAAATGTTCTACTTCAACTTGACCCACCCAGCCGGTTCGGTTTTTTCTAGGTGTGAAGAATAAGGTCGCATGCTCACTGCTATCGCTCTCCCATCGAGCAACTAGTTCGAATGTGTAATGCGACCAAGCATTAAGGTCCATAATACCTGCAATGGGAGATGGTGCATATTCCACATCTACCATACGGTTCAGGGGCTCAATGCATTGATTTTCAAACTTGGAATACGGGTATTTCGAAAATGTACCTTGATCTACTCCTTGACTAAAATCATAATCACCATCAAAACTGAACGATGCTTGGATATCTACATTATTACCAAAATCTGCAACGGGCCAATCATAGTCTTTGAATGCAATTACCTCCTGAAAGTATAGGTCTTTATTCAAGTATATATTTGAAACTTGTTCAAAAACCACCTCATTTGCTGACGTTGATTGCCGGCTATAAAGTTTCGCAGATTCTATGGATTGTTTCTGGTATAAGGGCCAATATTCAGAAAGCTGACGCCATAATAATTCCGCTTCATTTTCCTCATAAACAACTGTCACTGATGGTAACAAAACCGTCGTATCAGACACCTGCGCGTTTAGAAATCGCGTCAGAATTATCAA
The DNA here is from genome assembly GCA_023254905.1 of Crocinitomicaceae bacterium. Lineage (GTDB taxonomy): Bacteria > Bacteroidota > Bacteroidia > Flavobacteriales_D > Crocinitomicaceae > UBA4466. The sequence goes on from JALRKF010000161.1 coordinate 694, forward strand.
CATGATCAATGAGGATGTTCTCATAGTGCCGAAAATACGCACGAATAAGTTAGAATATGACCTGAGCCAATGGTAAAGAGTACTCGAATCTCAATATTGTGAGATGAACATCGTGATTATTCCTCTAGTTTGTCAAACGCACGGTAAAGACTAGCCCTACTTACCCCGATATATTGTGCTAAAGTTACTCTATCCATTTTGTTGTAAAGGTCCCCACGCTGACTCTGCACCCATTCAATTCTGTCAATGGTATTTGGCATTCGTAACATTAATAATCTCGATCTCCTGTTTTTCTGAATTTCTGCGGTACCACTTAAATACAGCTTGATGATTGCAGGAAATTTTTTCTTGAGCTCTTGAAATCTTTCATTACTAAAGGATGCGATTCTAACATCTGTATACGCCTTGTAATAATGTTGAGGCCTTTTATTGTAAAACAAACTATCCTCGTTCACAAAAATGGAGGAAGGCGGAATAAAGTTGAACAACGAATCTTGGTTGTGAAATGGATTTTTGTAGATCTCTTTGAGGTATCCTTCACATAAAAACCAGAAGTCTTTATTAGGGGGCGATAGTTCCGTAATTATCGATCCTTTCGGTTTTGTTATCGGTGTATCAAAACTCTGCACTATGCTCTGAACCGTTTCTTCCATGTCCGATGTATATGCAGGCAATCCTCGGAAAAAATCAAAAACGAGTTTATCTAATGCTTTAGCCATTGTCGATCTGTTTTAAAGAACGAAAAAGAGAGGCGCGCGAAATGCCCAAATAATCAGCTAACTCTTTCCTTGGAATCAGATCGAGCACATCAGGAAATTGTTCTAGTGCTGCGCTTATTCTGTGTATTCCGCTGGTTTGCAGCATTTCATAAGTCGTGTTTCTATACTCAGTCATACTCAGTTCAATTAAACTGGTCAACAATCGACTTCCTAACTGCTCGTTCATTAAGTACTCAGCTAACGTACCGGCTGGAATTGAAGCTACCCTCGCTTCGACTAAGCATTTGGAATACGTTTTTGGCTTGGAGGAGTATAAAATCAGGTCTTCTGAATAGGCGAATCTATTTTTAGGGTAAAACCTCAATAGATGTGCTATTCTACCATCGATCAAATATTCCGCAAACGCGCCTGATAAAATAAAATGGAGTTGGCCTGAACTTGTCGTTAAATTCCAAAGCTCTTCTTCCTCCTTGTACGTACGGATTGTAAATCTGCGAGATAGTTGACGCAATGCGTCTTGCTCATCTGAATTACCTACATGAATGTGCAAAGACAATCCCTCCTGGATAAATTCGTAGTCCTTGTCCTTTGACATAGCTTAGGAATTATTGGTTATGGTAGGTCGAAATTAAGAAAGAAAACTTCGTAATAAAAGTTCATGATATTGAGATTTCTAATTTCCTTTTTGTACTACTTTTGAATTGTAACAGAGTTTTTCATGAAGCGTTTCATCCCTTTATTCGCCTTAATACTTATCACCTCCTGTGCGAGTCCCCATCGTGCCTTGTACGATACAGCAAATACTCTTTATGGGCAAAATTGGACCTATCTAGGCACAATAACCGTATATCCAGATGTGATTTACAGCGATAAGATTACGGCTGCAGAAAAAACTCGTGAACTAGTACTGCACGACGGATTAATCACCTATGATAAAATGCTATTTGAAGCGCGACAGCAATATGGTGATAGTGTGACCATTGCGAATATTCGTGTGTATACCGAGGAGTTTAAAACTCAATGGTTCGGGAAAA
>JALRKF010000076.1 GCA_023254905.1 Crocinitomicaceae bacterium
AATACGAAGGTCAGTTTCACTCAATGCCACTTGTGTCCAGCCCCGATAAGCGAAGCTGAACACAAGTAGTAGCAAGAAAGTAAATGACCTAACCACGGTAGATTACCAAATTTTTGAAATCACGTCTTCCGAATTCCGCATCGGATCTCCTTCTTTCACATCAAACGCTTCGAAAAATTCCGGACAGTTCATTAATGGACCATTTACGCGGTACATTCCCGGGCTATGAGGATCTGTTGCAATGCGTTTTTTCAATTCCTCATCAGTATACTTGATTTTCCACAATTGTGCATAAGCAATAAAGAAGCGTTGTGCTGGAGTAAATCCATTAATGATTTCACCCTTTTTAAACTCGTCTGTTCGCGTATACGCATAGTAGGCCATCGTAAGACCACCGAGATCTGCTATATTTTCACCCATTGTTAGGTCGGGGTTCACACAGTGACCATCAATAGGGCAGAAGCCTGCAAATGTTTCTCCTAGTTTTGCAGTTCGCTCTTCAAAAAGCGCGCGATCTTCAACAGACCACCAGTTTGTAAATGATCCATCTGCAGCAAATTTCGATCCCATATCATCAAAACCATGTGTGAATTCATGTCCGATAACCATACCGATCCTTCCATAATTTACAGCATCCTCATATGAATCACTGAAGAAAGGAGCCTGCATAATCCCAGCTGGGAATGCAATCTCATTCAACAAGGGATGATAGTAAGCATTTACCATGTGTGGGGGCATACCCCATTCATCCTTATCTACCGGTTTTAAGAATTCTCCCATATTTTTATAATGCGAGTATTTAGCCATATTATTGAGGTTGCCGATGTAATCATCTTTACTGAATCTTAAAGAACTAAAATCTTCCCACTTGTCAGGATATCCAAGCTTTCTTCCGATGGAGGATAATTTCAGAAGAGCCTGATCTTTAGTCACCGCCGACATCCAGGTCAAATTCTTTATACGCTCTTCAAATACTATTAAAAGGTTGTCCACCATTTCATTAACACGATCTTTTGCTGCTTCTGAAAAGTACCTTTCGATAAATGCTTTACCTAACAATTCTCCAATTGGAAGTCCTGTTATTGCCCGAATCGCACGTTCGTTCATTGGTTTCATCTCTGATTTACCCGAAAGTACGCCACCATAAAAATCAAAATTTGCCTTGTCTAAATCTGACGTTAAGTGACCTGCAAAATGGTCGATTACTTTCCATTTCAAATAAGACTTCCAAATTGACATTTCTGTGTTCTCAACCATATCACTTATCAGCTGAGCGAAATCTGGCTGACCAACGATTATTGTATCAAAACTTGGCACACCAACACTTGCGAAATACTTTTCAGCATCAAAGTACCTCGTCATCCTGATAAGCTCCTTTTTGTTAAACTTGTTATACGTATTCTCCGGAACTCGCAATTCAGCTGGAGCCATCATTTTCGTCGCTAGCTTTGATTCAAAATCAACAACTTGATCTGCCCATTTGCTCGCTGCTTTTTCATCCATACCAATGATAGTTCCTATAGTTCTGATATGTTTTTTAAACTTATCCAGAATATCAGCTTTGTCTTCATTGAAATAATAATCTTTGTTAGGGAGGCTTATTCCACCTTGACTGAAATAAATAGTATGATTGTCTACATCTTTTAAATCTTGCCCCACACCAAAACTGAATAAAGAATTGATCCCTAGTATGTGATGCTCAGCAATTACAACAGGGAAGTCTTTCTTTGAATCTATTGCCTCAATTGCATCTAGCTGATCTTTAATAGGGGAGAGCCCTTGGATATTTCTTCTTTCAAAATCGAGCATTGCAGAATAAAAAGAACCAAGTATTTGATCTGTTGAACCTATTACTTCATTTTTCTTTTTTGCTTCTTCAAGAATTTTTGTCAGTTTTTCATTGTTTGCCTTTTCGAGCTCATTGAAACTTCCCCAGCGTGATTCAGATGGTGGGACAGGATTATTCTTTATCCAATTTCCGTTTGAAAATTGGAAAAAGTCATTTTGAGGTTTAATTGAACGATCTATGTAGGACAAATTAATTGTCTTGTATTGATCTAGCTCCTCTTTTGTTCTTGATACATTTGACTCTACAACCTCAAAAGAAGGTTTACATGAGACGAATAAAAGAGCACCTGTTAAATAAATTAAATCTTTTCTCATTAGTTTTTAGTAAAAATCATTTCTACATGAGGAATTCCATCTTCCAGGTATTCCTTTCCAGTGGATTTAAAATTGTGTTTTTCGTAATATTGTTCTAAGTGTTTCTGGGCAGATATTAATATTGGTGTACCACCAAATTCATTGACGCAGAATTCAACACATTTATTCATAAGAGTGTGACCATGTCCAGCACCTCTTAGATTTTCCCGAATCACAACTCGACCAATCGCGCAAGCGTCTTTGTAGGCAAGCCCGGCAGGAAGAATTCTTGCTGTCCCGGCAAGATTACCCATTCCGTCTCTGCAGATCATGTGATATGACTTTTTATCCTTGCCGTCTAGGTCCTGGTAAGGACAATCTTGTTCAACTACAAATATTTCCATTCTCAATGCAATCAAGTCATGAAATTCGTTTGTTGTCAAATCATTGTAATATTTAATTTGCCAATTTAAATGCATATTTATCAGGTTTGAATTACACCAACATTATATTTCTTTTCTGCTTTTTTATGATTTGCCATTTCAATTCCAAGTGAAATCACTTCCCTTGTTTCGACAGGGTCAATTATAGCATCTAACCAAAGTCTGCTAGCCGCATAATATGGAGAGATCTGTTTATCGTATTTACTTTTTATACTTTCAAAAAGTTCGTTTTCTCTTTCAGGTGTGATTTCCTCTCCTTTAGCCTTCATAGAGGCAACCTCAATTTGAAGTAATACCTTGGCCGCTGATGCTCCTCCCATTACTGCTATCTCTGCAGTTGGCCAACCTACGATCAATCTGGGGTCATAAGCCTTTCCACACATAGCATAGTTTCCTGCTCCATATGAATTACCAGTTACAATTGTGAATTTAGGAACTACTGAATTGGCCATTGCATTCACCATTTTGGCTCCGTCTTTGATAATTCCACCGTGCTCACTTCTTGAGCCAACCATGAATCCGGTAACATCTTGAAGGAAGATCAAAGGAATGTTCTTTTGATTGCAATTCATAATAAAGCGTGAAGACTTATCTGCAGAATCCGAATATATCACTCCTCCAAATTGCATTTCACCTTTTGCATTTTTCACAATGTCTCTTTGGTTAGCAACTATTCCAACGCTCCAACCATCAATCCGCGCATAAGCACAAACAATTGATTTGCCAAAATCTGATTTATACTCAGTGAACTTAGAATCATCAACAAGACATCTTATGATATCTTTCACATTGTATGGTTTCGATCGATTACTAGGCATAATGCCATAAATTTCCTTTGCATTCCTTTTTGGTGGTAACGGATCTTTTCTATCAAAACCAGCAAATTCTGGATGTCCAATTTTATCGATCAGGTCACGTATAGTTTCAATACATTCTTCGTCATTTTCCGTTTTGTAATCGCAAACTCCTGATATCTCTGTATGAGTCGTTGCTCCTCCAAGAGTTTCATTGTCTATAGATTCTCCAATTGCTGCTTTCACAAGATATGAACCTGCTAAAAAAATGGTTCCCGTCTTATTTACTATCAATGATTCATCTGACATTATTGGTAAATATGCTCCCCCAGCAACGCAACTTCCCATTACTGCGGCAATTTGCACAATACCCATTGAGCTCATGACCGCGTTATTCCGAAATATTCGCCCAAAATGTTCCTTATCTGGAAAAATTTCATCTTGCATTGGTAGATAAACTCCTGCTGAATCCACCAGGTAAATTATCGGAAGATTGTTTTCCATCGAAATTTCCTGTGCGCGTAAATTTTTCTTTCCGGTAATTGGGAACCAAGCACCAGCCTTGACAGTAGCATCATTTGCAACAACGATACACTGTTTCCCATTTACATATCCAATAACTATAACAACACCCCCCGCCGGGCAGCCACCATGCTCCTCGTACATTTCATATCCTGCGAACGCACCTAACTCAAACCGATTCGAATTTTTATCAAGAAGTAGATCTATTCTTTCACGAGCAGTTAATTTTCCTTTAGAATGGAGTTTATTTATTCGTTTTTTTCCGCCACCCTCCATGATCTTATCAAGCTCTTTCTGCATTGCTGAGATCTTTAGACGCATTACATCCTCGTTTTTGTTGAATTCAAGTTCTTTCTTGGAAACAGCCATCTTTAAAATTTTGAGTCTCAAATATAACTATTTAGTGCCCACAATAAACAGAGAGAACTTTGCATATCAACTTAGTAATTAAATGATATCTGCTTTGCGATAAAATCTACTAACACTTGGATGTTCGTAAAAGGAAAAAAACTGTAATAGAGTAAATCGTACATTTATGAGAGTGAATGATTCTTTCAAAAATAAAGGCATGCGAAGGAAGCTTATTCAGGAGCTTAAAGAAAAAGGAATTAAGAATGATTCTATTCTGAGAGCTTTCGATAAGATTCCCAGACACTTCTTCTTGGATAATGCATTTGTTGAACAGGCATATTCGAACATGGCCTTCCAAATTGGTTCTGGACAAACAATAAGTCATCCTTATACGGTAGCATATCAAACAGAGCTTCTCGAGCTGAAAAAAGGTGATAAGGTCTTGGAGATTGGTTCAGGATCTGGCTTTCAAACTTGTATTCTTTGCGAACTTGGAGCAAAAGTTTTTAGTATCGAAAGACACAAACCGCTTCATTTGAAGGCTAAAGGTATGGTGGAACATTTTAAATTCAATGCAAGAATGTCCTTTGGTGATGGATACAAGGGTCTGCCATTATTTGCACCATTCGACAGGGTATTAATAACATGTGGAGCTCCAGATATTCCAAAGATTTTATTGAATCAGCTTAAGGTTGGAGGAAGGATGGTTATTCCAATAGGGGAAGGAGAAAGTCAACAAATGAAGCGAATAACAAAACTCGAAAACGACGATTTTGAAGTTGAAGACTTTGGAGTTTTTAAATTCGTTCCTATGCTTGAGGACAAAGTAAAATAAAAAGTGGAGCCAATATCGCTCCACTTCGATCAAATACTAATTCGTTAGTGTCCCTTGGCTGCCAGATATCTTTCGGCATCCAATGCAGCAATACAACCGGTTCCCGCAGCAGTAACTGCTTGCCTGTAGGTTTTATCCGCAGCATCGCCTGCTACAAAGACACCGGGAACATTTGTTTTAGATGTTCCAGGCTCTTCGTACAAAATGTAACCAGTCTCATCAAGATGAATATAATCTTTGAAAATATCCGTATTTGGCTTGTGACCAATAGCAACAAAGAACCCAGTGCATGGGATCTCATTGATTTCACCAGATTTATTGTTTCGAACACGGACACCTGTTACACCGTTCCCGTCGCCTAAAACTTCTTCTGTTTCTGTATTGAATAAAATTTCTATGTTATCTGTACCTTTCACCCTTTCTTCCATAATCTTGGAAGCACGAAATTCATCTCTTCTTACAAGCATTGTAACCTTCGTACAGAGTTTTGATAGGTAATGAGCCTCTTCACAAGCTGAATCTCCTGCACCTACAATAACAGTCTCTTGTCCACGGTAGAAAAAACCATCACATACTGCACATGCTGAAACTCCTCCTCCAATCTGCAAATAGTGCTGCTCAGATTCTAATCCGAGGTATTTTGCTGATGCACCAGTAGAAATAATTACTGTTTGCGCATGAATCTCAGTACCATCATCAGCCCAACATTTGTGAACATCACCGGAAAAATCAACCTTTGTAATGAACCCTGATCTAACATCAGTATCAAATCTCTTTGCCTGAGCTTCCAACTGAAGCATCATTTCAGGCCCTGTAACACCTTCCGGATATCCAGGGAAGTTTTCAACTTCATTTGTCGTTGTCAACTGCCCTCCTGGCTGTAATCCCTGATACATAACAGGTTTCATATCGGCACGTGCGGCATAAATAGCCGCTGTATAACCTGCTGGACCAGAACCAATTATTAAACAATCCATCATTTCGAAATCACTCATATCTTAATTCGTTATAATTATTGATCGATTTTTTTGAGCAACAAATTTAATTGAAATATTGATTCTTAGTTATAATATAATTTATTCTCGTTTGATAAATAGGACTACAATTTAAATCTGAACAAAAGTCATACAAATTACTTTGGATTTCCTTAAAAGAAACGTAGATTTGTTCGCCAATTTTGCTAGGACATAATGATAGATAAGGATCTTTATAAAGCCAAAGTATTATATCCATTTCAGGAGAAAACAATAACTCAAATACTTGATGAGATAACTACTAATGGCAAGGATTTCAATTTGTTATATCAATTACCGACAGGTGGAGGTAAGACGGTAATATTTTCAGAGATTGCCAAAAGATACATCTCTAAATTTCAAGAAAAGGTTCTAATTCTTACGCATAGAATTGAGTTATCTATTCAAACTTCAAGACAACTGACAGCGATAAATGTTAGCAATAAGGTTATCAATAGTGAAGTAAAAGAAGTACCAAACCAGGAAAATTACAACTGTTTCATAGCAATGGTCGAAACTCTGAATAATCGTTTGCAAGATGATGAAAACTTTTTGAAGGGTATTGGTTTGGTAATAGTTGATGAAGCGCATTACAATAGCTTTAGAAAGATTTTTCAATATTATGTTGGTGCAAATATTCTTGGTGTAACAGCAACTCCGCTCAGTAGTAATCGTGCTTTACCATTAAATGATAATTATAATAAGTTGTTGGTTGGAGAAAGTATTTCCTCTTTAATAGAAGGGGGGTATTTAGCTGATGCTGACACTTATACTTATGATGTAAATCTCCACGGTTTGAAGATTGGGTCTAACGGTGATTTTACTGTAAGTAGCTCAGAAGTAGTCTACGGAAACTATTTTATGCAGGAAAAGCTATTGTTTGCATACGAGGAAGTGTCTATCGGACTGAAGACTTTGATTTTTAACTCAGGAATAGATACATCTATGCGTGTTGAGGAGACATTCAAAAAGAGAGGCTATAAAATCCGTCACTTAGATTCTACATTCAGCGATAAAGATAGAAAAGACGTTTTGAGTTGGTTTAAAGAAACTCCAGATGCGATTTTGACATCTGTTGGGATTTTAACGACAGGTTTCGATGAACCCACAGTTCAATCGATAATATTGAATCGGGCTACCAGATCACTCACATTGTATCATCAAATGATAGGAAGGGGGTCTCGGAAGCTGCCGAAAAAGGATCGGTTTAAAGTTATAGATCTCGGAAATAACGTTCGTAGGTTTGGACTTTGGCAAGACTACTTGAATTGGCAAGATGCTTTTCGCTTTCCAGATAGGTTTTTAGAATCGCGTTTAAGTGAGGAGGATGACCTGCAATTTGAAGTGGAATATGAATTTCCTAGAGGTGCTGAACAAATTTTTGATCTTGAGCATTTAATAAAATTTGACATCAAGGAAGAATATTACAATTGTGTCGATAATGGCGAAAAAGGAAAGAAAGCTATCGATCTCTCAATGGAGAACCATTTCTCTGCAATAAAAAAATCTGCGGATGATTATTTTCATGGCCTCGAACTTCTTGATAAACTCCAAGATCATATAGAGCATCGCGTGAAACACTATACAAAATGTATTACGAAAAGTACCCCTAATTATCACAAGTATATAATTGAAACTTATAATCGGCAATTAAGGCAGAAACTGCGAGAAGTCCTTGAAGATGAATAGATCAATACTCAAGAATTATTTCAGTTGTATCAAATACTGTCGTCACCTCTGATTTTATTCCTTGAATACCAGTTCCAATAAGTTGATATAAGAATTGATATGTTGTGTTTCCATCATTTGCACAATAAAAACTCGTATCAACGGCTCCAAAAAAATCAATCTGTGAACTAGCACAACATTCGCTACAACCACTTTTTCCTTGCTGTTTTACAATTGTCAAATGATCTGATTGCTGCGGATTTATATTTAACAAAGTGATTTTAGCCCAGCTTTTAGCTGTAGTCATAACATTTATGATGTTATCTTCTGTAATTGTCAAATCATCAAAAGGAATTATCGTTTGATTATCAAAATAATTTTCTTTCTCCGCAACAAGAATATAGTTTTCTACTTGATTTCTAGGGAACGTAAATGAGTATTGCCCATCAGCCCCAAGATTAAAAGAACCAACAAGATTTTGAGATCCGCCACCAGCTTGAATTTCGTAGAGTTTAACCAAACCACCGCTTAATGGTTGACTAAATGTTGCGTCTGTAACAACACCAGTAAGTACAAAATTTGACTTTCCTTTTCTACAACCAACAAAAGTTGAAGCACTAATTAATAACAAGATAAGTCCTTTCTTTCTCATAAGATGGTACTAACATAAGACTTCACTAAAATAGGGAAAAGTAAAAGAAATTAAGAAGTGTATGTTGAAACTTTAAAGGTGTATCTTAATTTGACAGGAATGTAAATCTTTATCTTTCAAATCTAACTTAAAATTTATTTTGCTATGGATTTAATGGGAATTTTAGCTGGCTACATGGTTTTTGTTTTGATAATTGTTGCTTTTGCAATTATTGTACAATGGAAAATTTTCACAAAGGCTGGACAACCTGGATGGGCAGTGCTGGTGCCCTTTTATAACTTGTATGTTTATACACAAGTACTTCAGCGACCTAAGTGGTGGATGGCGCTTTATTTTATGAGTATAATTCCATTAATAGGATCAATAGGGCTTTTGGTCGTTTTAATATTGGATGCTATACAGCTTTCCAAAGTTTTTGGAAAGGGAGGAGGTTTTGCCGTAGGATTGATATTTCTAGGAATAATCTTTCAAGCGATATTAGCGTTTGGAGATGCTGAGTATCAATCTATCGATGGCTCTGCGAGTAACGATAACTCAGACCTTCTAGATAGTTAAAAACTCAAATTTGAATTATTATGAAGCCCCTCTTTTGGGGCTTTTTTTATTTACCGAGAAAAGCTATTAAAATATTCGAGTCTTATTCTTTTTAATTCTTATTTTGCCTAGAAAATTATAAAGAAATTTTTATGAGTGAACAAAAAGATATTATTGACCCATCAATGGGAATAGACAATCAAAAGAACCTACCTAACTCAACAGCGGTTTTAGTCTTGGGTATTTTATCAATTGTCGGCTGTATTTTTTATGGAATCCCAGGCATTATTTGTGGTATAATAGCAATCGTGCTGCACGGAAAGGATAAGAAGCTGTATACAACTGATCCCGCTTCGTATAAAAAGTCTTTCGGAAATTCAAAAGCTGGATTTATTTGTGGTATAGTTGGTTTATCTCTTTCAATCCTTTGGTTTTTATACTTTATTGTAATTCTCATATTTTTTGGAGCTGCAATAACAGCTGCAATAGGCGAGGTCGGTGCAATGTAGTTGGAAAGAAGGTTTTGGTGTAGAATGCCTTACATGTGGAGCTCAGAGGTCCTTTTGGAGTTTGGTGCAAGGTAACTTATGGGAGTCGTTCATTTTATTTCCAGGTCTATTCCCTTTGATCATCACCCTTTTATTGCTCATTTCTCATTTTGTTTTTAAATGGATGAACGGGGCGAAATTGATAACGTATTCGTTCATTTTTACGGCGATAACGATAGTAGTTAGTTATATAGTAAAAACATCTTATTTATTTTAAAATGTCAGACGATAAAAAGATAATTTTCTCAATGGTTGGTGTTTCGAAACAGACACCACAAGGAAAACAGATTATTAAAAACATTCATCTTTCTTTCTTTTATGGAGCAAAGATCGGTATCATTGGATTGAACGGTGCTGGTAAGTCAACGGTGATGAAGATCATTGCTGGTTTAGATCAGGCATATCAAGGCGATGTTGTTTTTGCTCCCGGTTACTCTGTGGGTTATTTGCCTCAAGAGCCAGAACTTGACGGAAATAAAACCGTTAGAGAAATAGTAATGGAAGGGGTGCAAGAAACTGTAGATATCCTGAAAGAGTACGAAGAGATTAATAACGCGTTCATGGATGAAGAAATCATGAATGATCTTGATAAAATGGAGAAGTTGATAGCAAGGCAAGGTGAGGTGCAGGACAAAATTGATGCAATGGATGCCTGGGAGTTAGATTCAAAGCTGGAAAGAGCGATGGATGCATTGCGATGTCCGCCGGATGATCAGAAGATCGATTCGCTTTCTGGAGGAGAAAAAAGAAGGGTAGCATTAACACGCCTTCTTTTAAAGAATCCTGATATTCTACTCCTCGATGAACCGACCAACCATTTGGATGCAGAATCAATTGATTGGTTAGAACAACATTTGCAGCAGTATAAAGGAACAGTGATTGCTGTAACACATGATCGTTACTTCCTCGATAATGTAGCTGGTTGGATTCTTGAGCTGGATAGAGGAGAAGGTATTCCATGGAAAGGAAATTACAATTCTTGGCTGGAGCAAAAGTCGAAGCGATTGAAAGAAGAAGAGAAGTCTGAGTCTAAAAGACAAAAGATGTTGAGTCGAGAGCTCGAGTGGGTAAGAATGAATCCAAAAGGAAGGCATGCTAAGAATAAAGCCCGTATTGCAAACTACGAGAAGATGCTTTCGGAAGACGTGAAAATGAAAGAAGCGAAGTTGGAGATCCCGATTCCAAATGGTCCTCGTCTTGGAACAAATGTGATCGAAGCGAAGCATGTTGCTAAATCATTCGGTGATAAATTGTTGTATGATGATCTGAACTTCAATTTGCCTCCTGCTGGAATTGTTGGCATTATTGGACCAAATGGTGCGGGTAAAACAACAATATTCAAAATGATAATGGATGAGCTTCAGCCGGAATCAGGTGAGTTTGCTGTAGGTGATACAGTTAAGCTCGGTTATGTAGACCAAAATCATAAGGATATACATCCAGATAAAACAGTCTTTGAGGTTGTTTCAGATGGAATGGAGTATGTAGAGATCGGAAATCAGAAGATTAATGCACGTGCTTATCTATCGAAATTTAATTTCAATGGTTCCGATCAAAACAAGAAAGTTGGCATTTTATCTGGTGGAGAAAGAAACAGACTTCACCTGGCCATGACCCTAAAAATTGAAGCGAATGTTTTATTGCTAGATGAGCCTACTAACGACATCGATGTGAATACTTTGCGAGCACTTGAAGAAGGAATTGAAAGCTTTGCGGGGTGTGCTGTAGTAATTTCTCATGACAGATGGTTCCTTGATAGAATTTGTACTCACATCCTTGCATTCGAAGGAGATTCCAATGTTTATTGGTTTGAAGGTTCTTATTCAGATTATGAGGAGAACCGCAAAAAGCGCCTTGGTGATGAAGGGCCAAAAAGAATTAAATACAGAAAACTGATCAAAGATTAACATGATTGAGCAACTTGATCCCAAAGGGCTTTGGAGTAATTTTTCAAAGTTAAATGCAGTGCCCCGACCCTCCAAAAAGGAGGAGCGTGTAATTGAATTCATGATGGATTTTGGAAAGTCTTTAGGACTAGAAACTGTCAAGGATGCTATTGGAAACGTGATCATTAAAAAGCCAGCCAGTCCGGGAATGGAAAATGCGAAGACTGTGATAATGCAGTCGCATCTGGATATGGTGCATCAAAAGAACAACGATACAGAGTTCGATTTCTTGAATCAGGGAATTGAAATGGTTATCGATAATGACTGGGTAAAGGCCAAGGGAACAACTTTGGGTGCTGATAATGGTATCGGTGTTGCAGCCATCATGGCGGTTTTAGAGTCTAAAGATATTGTACATCCAGCAATTGAGGCACTTTTCACCATTGATGAAGAGACTGGAATGACAGGCGCGATGGAGCTTGATGGTTCATTATTTGACGGTCAGATACTCTTGAATCTTGATACAGAAGATGATGATGAATTATCTGTAGGTTGCGCCGGTGGAATCGATACAAATACGAGTGTTTTATTGAAGACGGAGGATATAAATCCAGGTTCATCAATAGTTAGAATTGAGATCAAAGGATTGCTCGGTGGACATTCAGGAATGGATATAGATAAGGGTAGAGGCAATGGGAATAAACTGATGAATCGTATATTGTTTGAATTGAGTTCATTGATAAAATATCAGTTGCTAAGTATCGATGGGGGCAGTTTACGCAACGCTATTCCAAGAGAATCAATTACTGAAATCGCTGTCCGTGATATTTCTGAGTTCAATTCTCATTTTGTTAGAATTGCTGAGGAGATCAGGTCAGAATATAAATTTGTCGAGCCAGAAATGGTGTTACAGACAAGTCTATCAGCAGAATTCCCTTCGAATGCATTGACTCAATTAGATAGAGACAAACTGATACATGCTGTATATAGTGTGCATAATGGAGTCTTTCGAATGAGTCCAGATATTGAAGGATTGGTAGAAGCTTCATCCAGTTTAGCTCGAGTAGTATTGAAGGACGGGTTATTCGAAACACAATCCTTACAACGAAGCAGTGTTGAGTCTTCAAAAAGAGATGTAGCAAATACTGTTGCTGCTCCATTCAGAGCATTGGGAGCTGATGTAGTGCAAAATGGCGATTATCCAGGATGGCAACCAAATCCAAATTCTGAGATACTTCAGTTGATGGAAAAATTATATCGTGAAAAATTCAATGAAGCACCTAATGTAAAAGCTTGTCATGCCGGATTGGAGTGTGGTATTCTATTAAAGCATCTCCCAGGAGTTGATATGATCTCTTTTGGTCCAAATATTAGGGCGGCGCATTCACCTGATGAAAAGGTGCAAATATCTTCCGTTCAGAAGTTTTGGGATTATTTAATGAGTGTGTTACAGAAAATTCCTGCATAATCAATGCAGCAAAATCAGCTCGTTAAACTCGCTAACACAAAAATGCCTTACGGAAAGTATAAAGGCAAATATTTAGTGGAATTACCCGAGCCTTATTTAGTCTGGTATAGATCAAAAGGGTTTCCAAAAGGAAGGCTAGGGGAGCAGTTAAGCTTAATGTTGGAGATCAAAATCAATGGTTTAGAGCGTTTAATTTATCCGTTAATGGAAAAATAATTAACAAAACTAAATTTAATTTTATTCTACTTATTTACAGTATATTATGATAGATTAACTAACTCTATAAATTAAGTTTATATTATACATAAGTAAATTTTTTTTCATTTTTTTGAAACCATCTATAGGTGTCGGCGTAAAGTGTTATGTAATCAAACACTGATATGATGCAAATAACAACAATAAATATGATGATGAATAGAGTAAAGAATGCAAAGATCAAATTATCTCAACACCGGGATCTAGGAAATAGAAGTTCATTGACTGTATATGAGGTAGCGCGATTGATGGACACCATAAAATACGGAGAGAAAGCTGAAGGGAATACACAAGATTCAATTTTCTTCTCATTGAATTAGGTTTAGTTTAAGTATGAGTAAGTTTTGGGCCAGTCCATTTTACGGGCTGGTTTTTTTTGTTTCAAATGTTAATTATATATTTACAATTGTAATAAATAATTTTTTTACAAATGTTAATTCAAGACAGGATACGACTAATTCTCAAAGCGAATCAAATGAATTCATCTCAATTTGCGGACAGAGTAGGTGTCAACAGGGCTTCTTTAAGTCATGTGTTGAGTGGAAGAAATAAGCCTAGCCACGACTTTCTTTCTAAGATCATAAAAGAATTTCCTAATGTGAATGCATCTTGGTTAATCACGGGTGAAACAAGGGATGGGGACTTTAAGAATGAAAAAGGAGAACCAAAGAAGGATACGATTATAAAACAAAAAACAGAGGAAGTAGCTCTGGTATCAAAGACCATCGTTAAGATTATTCATTATTACGCTGACGGAACATTCGATACGTTTCTTCCTAATGCTTGATAACTCCTGAGCCTATTAGCGCTCCAGAATCGTTATAAAGCGCGATAAACTGACCAGAAGTAATTCCTCTTTGTACCCTATCAAATAGAAAGTATAAGCCGTCTTCTTTAACAAACACAGTGCATTTTTGTAATGGCTGACGATAACGAATCCTGCAATCAATGTGAAGCCTGTGCAAACTATTAATATCTCTACCAGCAGAAATGAAATGCCAATCTGATTTATCCACTTTAAGAGCATATCTATTCAGTCCTGGGTGTTCATCCTTTTGACCTGTATAGATAGTATTGGTTTGGACGTCAGTATCTATTACGAATGAAGGGAAGGGTCTTCCTCCAATGTGTAGCCCCTTACGTTGTCCTATTGTGTAGAAATGAGCCCCTTGATGCTCAGCAACTTTTACTCCTAGATCTTTACTATATGTAAAAGGTGTGGCAAGTGCTTCAATATTTGCCTCGTTTCTTTCCAGCTTGTGGTATTTCTCAAACATATCGAGATCATCCTGGACTTCAATGATGTCGCCGTATTTGATTGTCAATTGCTGTTGTAAGAACTCAGGTAAACTTATTTTACCAACAAAACAAAGTCCTTGTGAATCTTTTTTATCCGCTGTATGAATACCAGCCTCTTCGGCCAACTGACGTACTTCTGGTTTTAATAGGTCTCCAATAGGGAATAGTGCCTTAACCAACTGTCTCTGAGAGATCTGACAGAGGAAGTAAGATTGATCCTTGTTTGGGTCCTTTCCTGAAATAAGTTCAAACGTACCGTCTTCATTTTCTCGTTTTCTGCAATAATGACCAGTTGCTACGTAATCTGCACCAAGCTCCATGGCTGCATCAAGAAATACATCGAACTTGATCTCTCTGTTGCAGAGTACATCTGGATTAGGTGTCCTACCGGCTTCATACTCAGAGAACATATAATCGACGATCCTTTCTTTATACTGTTCACTGAGATCAACAACTTGAAAGGGGATTCCTAAGTGCTGTGCGACAAGCAGAGCATCATTTGAGTCGTCAATCCACGGGCAATCATCGGATATAGTAACTGTTTCATCGTGCCAATTACGCATGAACATACCAATAACCTCATAACCTTGCTCTTTCAACAGATATGCGGTAACACTAGAGTCAACACCACCAGAAAGTCCAACAACAACACGTTTCATTGTGCGAAAATACAACTTATTTAAAATCATTCATATAATTACATATGTTAACATATTAAATAAAATAGAGTAACATATGTAAATTAACAATTGTTGTAATAATCTCTTGAAATGTATGGCCCTAAATTTGTACTTTGGCTGCCGTGTTCAAACACCTCATTTTTATATCATCTTTATTGGCGGCTGGTGGAAGCCTGAATGCACAGGACTGTGAGAATGTGCTGTTTTCTGGGCGTGTATCGGATTCATTGCGCCCACAGAACTTCTATAATTTGATGGTGGTTAATATGTCCTCAGGAAGAGGTGTATTTGGTCAGCCTGATGGAAAGTTCAGTGTTTATGCGAATCAGGGCGATACATTGATTCTCTCTGTTCGCGATTACCCGAAGATATACACAACGATTGTTGCCGACTCTAATTGTCAGTTCAAAGGAGTTTTTTACCTTGAACCGAAGGTGCAGGAATTAGAAGCAGTTGAAGTAAGGCCGTTGAAATCACTCGAGCAGATTAAAGAAGAGCGTGCTTCGCTTGCTATGCGTGAAACGCGAATGGTTACGGGAATAGATGTGCTTCAAAGCCCAATAACGGCTTTGTATCAACGCTTCTCTAAACTTGAACGATCTAAAAGATGGGTGGCTGAGCAAGAATACAAGGATGACCAGAAGCGGATCCTTAAAGAATTATTGAGAAATTACGTAGTGTACGATATTATTGAACTTACCGATGAAGAGTTTCAGGAATTTATCGAATTTTTAAATATGGACGATCACTTCTTAAAAACGGCTTCAGAAATGGAACTGATCACCTTTGTTAAAGACAAGTACGAGCATTATAAGCGACTCAAATAAAAAAAAGCACGAACTAAGTCGTGCTTTTTGAATGTTCAATTCTATTATTACTTTTTGTCTTCAAGTTCTTTAACTCGCTTGTCTCGTTGCATAGGATTTTCTCTCGATCTTTTTTGTTGGAACAATTCAAATCGAGAATTTTGTTTCTCGTGAGGCCAGCTGTTGTTGCCTAAATCTGTATCAGCTGTCTCCAAGAATGGATCTAATCGAATAGATCCAACCTCTTTTTCCACTATGAAAACTTTGGAAACCTTGTCTTCATGTCTTCTCCAAATTTCCGCGGGAATACGAACAACCTCCTCAGAACCATCAACATAATTGAACTCTATAATTAATGGCATAACTAACCCTCCAATATTGCTAAATTCTAATTCGTAAAACCACTTACCTGCATTTAGAAGATTTAATTGCTCTTCTGTTAGACCATTTTTAAACTCTTCGTATTCCTTTCTGTGAAGCTCGTCCACCTCATAAATATCAAGATTTGCGTAGAAATCATCAATATCCTCATCTCTCTCGTTAAAAGTTTCCTGGACATCAATTCTGTTTCTAGTAACCCCAATATGAACATCAGCATTTTCATCTTTCTCTTTATTATATGCCATCTCTATCTCAGGATTCATTGTATTTAATTGGTAAACATTTACTGCGTCCAAAGAAATATCTACGTGGTCTGTGGTAAAGAACCAACCTCGCCAAAACCAATCCAAATCAACCGCGGAAGCATCCTCCATTGTTCTGAAAAAATCAGCAGGTGTAGGATGTTTAAAGGCCCATCGCTCGCAATAAGTTTTGAATGCATGATCAAATAACTCTCTACCCATAATTGTCTCTCGTAATATGTTCAGTGCAGTTGCTGGTTTTCCATATGCATTGTTACCAAATTGCCATATAGACTCAGAGTTTGTCATAATCGGAGAGATACGACTTTTGTCACCTTTCATATAGTTTGTAATCATGTGCGCCGGACCTCTTCGCGAAGGATAGTCTCTTTCCCATTCTTGCTCAGTTAGATATTGTACAAATGTATTTAATCCTTCATCCATCCATGTCCACTGTCTTTCATCAGAATTTATAATCATAGGAAAGAAATTGTGTCCTACCTCATGAATAATTACCCCCCACATCCCATATTTAGTTCTCTCTGAGTAAGTACCATCTTTTTCTGGACGACCGTAATTAAAACAGATCATCGGGTATTCCATTCCATTCGAGCCATCCACAGAGATCGCCACAGGGTAGGGGTAATCTATCGTATACTTGGAATAAACCTCTAATGTATGCGCTACTAGTTTTGTGGAATATCTTCCCCAAAGTGGATTACCCTCTTTTGGATAATAGGACATTGCCATTACATTTTTGTCACCGATCTTAACCCCCATAGCATCCCAGATTAATTTTCGGGAGGATGTGAATGCAAAATCGCGAACATTATCCGCTTTGTAAATCCATGTCTTTAATCCTTTTTCCTTGATCTTCTCATTGGCCTCTGCCTCTTCCTGCGTTACAATAAGTACCGGTTCTGAACTCGAAATAGATTTTTTCAGTCTGTTTCTCTGTTCAGCGGAAAGAACTGCAGATTCATTCTGTAAAACACCAGTTGATCCTACGATGTGATCCGAAGGTACTGTTATCTCAACCTCGTAATCGCCAAATGGTAATGTAAACTCACCACGTCCTAAAAACTGCTTGTTTTGCCAACCTTCTACATCATTGTAAACGCACATCCGAGGAAACCATTGGGCAATTGTATAAAGGTAGTTGTCATCTTCTTCAAAATATTCAAGTCCAGAGCGACCTCCGATTTTCATCCTGTCATTGATATTATACCACCATTTAATATCAAAGGAGACAGAACTTCCAGATCTTAAAGGTTTCTCCAGATCAATTCTCATCATGGTTTTATTGATAAAATATTCCATATTTCTTCCAGAAGAGCTCTTTACGGATTCGATTTTAAATCCTCCATCGAAATGAAATAATTTTCTTTCAACGTCACGAATTGATCTAAAGTCCTCCATTTTTTCAATTTGAATCAACTTAGAGTCAGAATTATCGGCACGAACATTCTGATCTAATTGAATCCACAGATAATCGAGATTATCAGGTGAATTATTAGTGTATGTGATCGTCTCTTCTCCATACAACTTTTGTGTATTATCATCAATTTTTACTTTGATTTTATAATCTGCTTTTTGCTGATAATATCCGTGTCCGGGAGCCCCTGCTGCATTACGGTATTGATTAGGTGTTGGCAATTCTTCTCCTAATTGGGCAAATTTCTTTTGTCCCATCGAAAGCAATGGAAGACCAAAAATTAAGGTTAAAATGAGTTTATTCATTTTGATTCTATATTAAAGTTCAAGGTTTGTTCGTTTTCTCTATTCATGAAATACAGAGTCTCCTTCAGATCGCCATATTTGAATGCTATTTTATTTTGCTGTCCATCATAGTCACTCATGAGTAATTTAAATCCAAATTTTACACTTCCGAGAGATTCTATTCTATCCGATTCAAAGTAAACATTAGTCGTTCCTGTCAAAAAGTTTTCAACTCCCAAAATTTCCAATTGAATATTCTCTTTTTGACCATTTACTTGAATAAAAAACCCATCCAAAATTGACTTCTTTAGAATTTCAAATTCAGGATTAGCCAGAGTCATGGCATCCATGATCGGGAATTGAGGATGATCTTTTTGTATGGATTTCTCCAAATCGTGTGTCGTAAAGATAATAGTACCCTCAAATCGTTTTGAAATCTCGTTGTATTCAACCTCTGCAAATGCAAAATAATAATCATGAGCAGAACTCATGAGAGGAAGGTGGACAAGTAATATGAGAGTTACTAAAATTTTCATCTAGAAATAAGGAGCCACAATTTACAAAAACTTGATCAATTCTAAGGTGTACTGAATCACTAAACATTAAAGGGAATAGTTACTTCATATAAAAAGATCGAGAAGTAAGTGTTAAGAATAAACTACCTATAAATTAGTTTATTTTTTTCGTCTCTTCATCTGTTCTTGCTGAGCTTTCTGCATCTGCTCTAGTCGCTGTTGAAATTTCGATTTTGTCTTACCTTTCTTTGAGTCAGAAGAGTTAGCAGCTTTTCTTGCCGCCATCTTCTCTTTCAATTTTTCTTCATCCACAAAGAATTTTTTAATTAGAATCATAATAATGATCGATGTCAATGTTGAAATAAAGTAGTAATAACTAAGACCAGACGAGTAGTTATTAAAAAAGAAGATCATCATGATAGGGAAGAAGTACATGATAATTTTCATGTTTGGCATGCCCGGCTGCTGTGGCTGCTGCATATTACCACTATTGATCACAGTGTAAATCAATGTAGTTCCTGCCATCAGAAGTGTAAACAAAGATATATGGTCTCCGTAAAACCAAATGTCAAACCCCAAATCATATATGGAATCATACGAAGATAGATCCTCTGCCCACAAGAATCCTTTTTGTCTGAGATCAAAAGTACTTGGGAAAAATCTGAACACTGCAAGAAGGATTGGCATTTGAATGAGCATTGGGACACAACCAGAAAGAGGGCTAGCTCCTGACTCACGATAAAGCGTCATCATTTCCATCTGCTTTTTCATTGCATCATCTTTTTCTGGATACTTGGCATTCAACTCATCTATCTCCGGTTTCAAAATCCTCATTTTTGCTGACGAAGTATACATTTTCCATTGAATTGGCATTAATGCAAATTTTATAATAAGAGTAAGGAGAAGTATTGCAATACCTATTCCGGCACCTGTTGTGTTTAGAAGATTGAACAGGGGTTGAACAGCATAAAGATTAATCCATCTGAATAATCCCCAACCGTAATTTAGAATATCATCGTAACCACTTTCGTACGAGGAAAGAGTCTCAAAATCATTTGGACCAAAATACCAATTGATTCGCGTAGTTGAATTCTCAAGGTTTTTCAAGTTAAGGTTTAAATAGGACGAAAAATCCTTGATATTTGTCTCTTCAAGAGAATGACCCTCTCCATATGATGAACTAAACAATTTTGTTCCACTTTTGGAGAATGGAATCTCCGGTTTCATGAAAGAGCTAAAATAACTCTGTTTAAAGCTAATCCAGTCAAGATCATCTTCCGCTTCCAGGTCATCATCTCCCATCTCGGACAAGTAAGAAAATCCGTCTTCTTTGTATTTGTAACAAACGGTTGAAACGCGTCTTTGTTCACTCAGTAACCTTTCAGATTTTTTAAAGGATAAATCCCAATTAAGTATTACATTTTGAGGTGAAACTTTACCGTTTAAATCTCTTAGAGTTATATCAAAGTCTATATCGTAAGCATTCGGTTTTAACTTATAAGCAAATAAAATAGTTCCTGCATTTACAGGTAATTGGAATATGATTTCCTCTTTTGATTGGCTCTTCACAGTGAAGAGTTTATCTTTTGTCCTTAGAGTATCACCACCAATCGGAAATATTAATCCATTGGATGCATCGCCTGAATCAAACAATAATAAAGGATCTATCTTTCCATCATTATTCGCAAAGTCATCATATGACTCAAACTCTTTCAAAAAGACGGAAGAAACTTGACCTCCCTTTGTATCAAATTCAATTATCAGTTTTTCATTTTCAAGAGTAATTAATTCTCCCTTTACAGCCTCAGCTGGAGTTTCAGGTGTTATTTTTTCATTGTTATCAATCAGATCTTGCCGAAGGATAAGCGTATCAATATTGGTTGTTTTGTTTTTGTACCAGATACCTCCTGATGAGTCTTTTAGAGGATTTCCATCGTTATCCAGTTTTTGTACAAGATTCGAATCTAATTTTACAGCTGAGCTTTCTTTTGTTTCAGCTTTAAACTCTCCTTGTTCATTCTTTGCTTGTTCTAATTGAGCTGCAATCTCTTCTTCTGTCGGTTGATTGAAAATTGTAAAAACCGAAAGTGTCAGACCGATTAGGACAAGTCCTATGATAGTATTTCTATCCATCTTCTAGTTTGATTGATTATTTTCTAAAGCAGCACTAAGAAATGCTACAAAAAGTGGGTGGGGGTTATCAACGGTACTTTTATATTCTGGATGAAACTGAACGCCAACAAACCAAGGATGATCTGACAATTCTACTACCTCAACAAGTCCAGTTTCAGGATTTTTACCGGTAGCTTTCAATCCATTTTTTTCAAATTCACTGATAAATTCATTGTTAAATTCATATCTGTGACGGTGACGTTCACTAATTTTATCGGTACCATAGGCTTTCGAAATATTTGAGCCAGGGGTAAGTAAACACTTGTAAGCTCCAAGACGCATTGTCCCTCCCATATCTTCTATATTCTTTTGCTCACTCATGAGATTGATTACAGGAAATTTACAATCTTCTACGATCTCGGTTGTGTGTGCTTCTTGCCACCCTAAAACATTCCTCGCATATTCAATAACAGCACACTGCATACCAAGACAAATTCCGAGAAATGGTACTTTGTTCTCACGAGCGTATTTCACAGTTTCAATCTTACCCAATATTCCCCTTGAACCAAATCCAGGTGCAACAAGAATTCCATCAAGACCTTTCAATTCGGAATCAATATTTTTATGATTAATTTTTTCAGAATGAATCCATTTTACTGTAACCTTTGCTTGATTTGCAACACCTGCATGAATGAAAGCCTCTGAAATGGATTTATAAGAGTCTTTTAATTCTACATATTTACCAATCAATCCTATAGTTATTTCTGAGGAAGGCGATTTCAAGGTCGAAAGGAAATTCTTCCAATTATCTAGTTTCGGCACAGATTTCGTCGGTAGGCCAAGTTTCTCTAGAACTACTTTATCTAGCTCCTCTGCTTGCATTAAAATTGGTACATCATAAATACTATCCGCATCTCTTGATTCGATTACAGCATTCATACTAACATTACAAAACTGTGCAATCTTTCTTCTTAAATTAAGATCAAGCTCGTGCTCTGTTCTACAACACAAAATATCGGGTTGAACTCCCAGCTCTAACAATTGCTTCACAGAGTGCTGGGTTGGTTTTGTCTTGAGCTCCCCAGCTGCAGAAAGATAAGGCACGAGTGTTAAATGGATGACAATACAGTCATTTTCAAGCTCCCACATCATTTGACGTACTGCCTCAACATAAGGTAAAGACTCTATATCGCCAACAGTCCCGCCTATCTCCGTAATTACGATATCATATTTTCCTTGATTCCCTAAAATCTGTATTCTCTCCTTGATTTCGTTGGTGATATGTGGAATCACTTGAACTGTTTTCCCAAGAAATTCGCCACGTCTTTCCTTGTCGATAACTGACTGATAGATTCTTCCGGTTGTTACATTGTTTGCCTGCGATGTTGGTACATTTAAGAATCTTTCATAATGACCTAAGTCAAGATCAGTTTCTGCTCCGTCATCCGTTACGAAACATTCTCCGTGCTCATATGGATTTAGTGTACCTGGATCGATGTTAATGTAAGGATCCAGTTTTTGAATAGTTGCAGAATAACCTCTAGCCTGCAATAGTTTCGCTAGGGAAGCACTTATTATACCTTTTCCTAAAGAAGATGTCACCCCTCCAGTTACGAAAACATACTTTGTTGAATTGGACATATGATAAATAATGTAACTACGGGATGCAAAGTTACAAGATTAGTCCTATCAGAAGGTATAAAAATGCTAAATTTTAAATGCTTTACCGAAAACTGGATTGTTAATAGCTCCAATTATCATTCAATCCAATTTGCATGAACAATTTATCTCGACGGCGATCTTTTTTATCAAAAATACCTAATCCATTCTCATCAATCATTGGATAATGTGGAGTAGTGCGCTTAATTTTTTTGGGTAAAAAGGGGAGATCATGCATAAGTCGATTTTGAAATACATGACGAATGACTTCACTGTCAATACCAGAGTAGAATGAGGCGTATTGATTATGTATCAGAGCTCCTGTCAATCCTGCATAAAAAATACCATGGCTTGTTCGGCCGTAAGCGTTGTCTTCAAGCGATTTATAACCATTAGGACAAGCATTATTATTGAATTTGATCCAATCAGTATGAGATGTTTCACCTGTCCATATCCTGACACCAGCTAAGAAGCGTAAATTATTGAGTCTGTATGCAAACTGAAAATCACCACTTCTATAACGATCTTTTCCTTGTCCCCCAAAAATATCATTTTCGTGATATACTGAGAATTGACTCAAATGCACTACCCAGGCTCCAGATCTTTGCGATGTGCCAACCTTATCGAAATACCAAATATGGGAATACCCTATACCATTTCGGTAATTTGATTGGTGATTTAAAGGCTGAATAAATGGATCGATCTGATTATCCCTCTTTCCTCCTAGTATTATTGCTCCAACAACTGTTCTTCCCTCAATGAAATTTGCTCTATTACCAAGATCTTCCACATTAAAAATGAATTGTTGCCCAGCGTTCAACTGGAAAAAATAATTTTGATAATATCCATTTAATCTAAATCCAAATGAACTTTTATGGGTACCGATTTTGATTACTACCCCAAATTGTCCTCCAAAATTATTCCAGGAATTTTTCTGTCCGAAAGAGACAAAATTTAAGATTACTATGATACCCAAAATTCGCATCTTAGAAAATAATTCAAAAAACATTCCAATATCTTTATTTCCGCTAAAATTAAGATAATCACCTTACATCAATTATGTTACATCATTCATGAGAATTGAATTAGATTTGTACCTTATGAGGACAAGTAAGTTTTATTGGATTGCGCAATTTTCAGGCTGGTTAGCTTATTGCATGTTGGTTTCCATCTCTGTGTTTACTCAAAGTCCTGAAAAACTTGACCTCAATTTTTTATTCAGTATATTCTCAATAATTGTATCAGGTATTATCGTTACACATGGTCAAAGAACTCTATTTATTCGGACTGGTTGGCTAGATAAAAAACTACCACCGTTAGTCCCACGATTGTTAATTTCTTCCTTCATTTCATCTATAATTCTCACGCTGATATTAGTTCTTGTTGATTTTCTTATTCTCGATGAAAATTTAGAGGAATCATTGAAATTTTCTAGGCTATTGATTACTATCTTTTCTCTGTGGGTTCTAGTAATGTTTTGGAATGCAATTTATTTCACGTATCATTTCTTCCAGAAGTCAAGAAATCAGGAAGTAACCAATCTAGAGCTTGTGGCGAGCAATAGAGAAGGGGAACTTAGGAATTTGAGGTCGCAGCTAAATCCGCATTTTTTGTTCAACTCTCTAAACAGTATTCGTGCTCTCGTAGACATTGAGCCAGCCAAGGCAAAGAAATCAATCACAACACTTTCATCTTTACTGAGACAATCTTTGCAGTACGGCAGAGAAAATCTTGTAACCATGGGGCAAGAGATAGATTTAGCTAAAAGCTATTTAGAACTCGAAAAAATACGTTTTGAGGAACGTCTAAGCATTGTTTGGGAACTTGATAATTCGTTGGAACAGTTTCAGATTCCACCATTTTCATTACAGATGCTTGTCGAAAATGCTATAAAACATGGTATTTCAGAATTAAAGAGTGGGGGAATAGTACGCGTTAGAACCTACAAAAATGATAAAGGTATATACATCCGAGTTGAAAATTCTGGAACCTTAAAGCATTCCAAGGATCCAGGTGTTGGCATCCAAAATATTAAACGACGATTGCTAATTCAATTTGGAACGCAAGCAGAATTTGAAATTAAAGAAATAGAAGAATTAGTAATAGCAGAAATACGTTTTAGTTATGAGGGAGTTTAGAACATTGATAATTGATGATGAACGTCTAGCAAGAGAAGAGTTGAAATCCTTACTAAAAGAATTCAATGAAATAGAAATTATTGGAGAAGCTCAAAACGGAGAGGAAGGGATTCAGAAAGTGAAAGACTTAAATCCCGATCTTATATTTCTGGATGTTTCTATGCCTGAGATGACCGGTTTTGAGATGCTGAAACAGCTCGGGGATATTCCGAACGTTATTTTTGTAACTGCCTATGACCAGTATGCCTTGAAGGCTTTTGAAGTGAATGCATTAGATTATGTTCTAAAACCTGTAGAGACAGAAAGGTTAGAGGACGCAATAAAAAAGTTAAAAGAGCGTGAAGACAACGATTTTGAGAGTGAAAATACCCTTAATCATAGAAAGGATAGACAGTTAACTATTGAGGATCGGGTTTTTGTAAAGGACAATGAGAAATGTTACTTTGTTCGATTAGGGGATATTCGAATGCTTGAGTCGGATGGTAACTACGTGAAAGTATATTTCGGTGAGAGCAGACCCTTGATATTGCGATCATTGAATAGTTTCGAGGAAAAGTTAGACCCTGAAGTATTCTTCAGAGCGAATCGGAAATTCATTGTTAATCTGCAATTCGTGCAAAAGGTAGAAAACTGGTTTAATGGAGGTTTGCAATTTGAATTAGCGAGTGGAGACAAAATAGAAGTTTCAAGGAGGCAAGCAATTCGATTTAAGGAACATTTCGCCTTCTAAGACTCAACTAAAGTAATCTTATCTGGGTACAATTGTATCAATCTTTGCTTGTATAGTTTACCAACGACTTGTTTAAATGATTTCTTGCTCATATTCAGCTGTTTCTTTATGTCTTCTGGTGAACTTTTATCAGAAAGGTTTATAATTTTTTGTTCTTTAAGTAGGGTCAATAATTTCACACTCATTTCTTCTACCTTCTCATAACCTTCTTGTTCTAGTTTAATATCTAATTTTCCATCAGATCTAACCTTGCCTACAAATCCTATTGTTTTGCTACCACGTCTTATATTTTTGGTAATGTCATTATTAAATATGAGTCCGTTATATTTTTCATTTACAATAACTTTCACTCCTAGTTCTGTCTTTTCACAGATAATTAATTGTACTTTATCTCCAGACTTGAGTTCATTCTTACACGGTACAAGATGTTTGTTGGTTTTCGTAGTTCCTACTAGTCTATCTGTAGCTTCATCTAGGTAGAGATAAACCAAGTACTCCTTATCTTCTTGGATTTTTTGCGCTTGCTCACGAAACGGAATGAGCAAGTCTTTTTCTAGGCCCCAATCCATGAAAGCACCATAATAACTTACAGTCTTTGCTTTTAGATATGCAAAACGATCAATAGTTATCTTAGGATATTCAGTAGTTGCCACGAGACGATCCTCAGAATCTCTGTAAATAAAAACACTAACTGTATCCCCAACCTCGAGTAACTCGGTTAAATATTTTTTCGGCAACAAGACATCACTTCCATCATTATCTCCAAGATACGCTCCGACAGATGTAAACCTTAATATTTCAAGGTCATTATAATCTCCTATGATCATCTTAAAAATATAAAGCGGAGGCCAATTTGGAGTTAATTATCAATACGGGTAAGGATTCTTTATTAATAATTAAGTTACGAGCAAAACTGTCAAATTGTGGGAAAAGACTTTCTGAATGATAAGCGATCGCTATCATATCTACTTGATTCGACTTTGCGTAATTCATTACCTTTTTACCATAACTGCCACGCTTGACAAGATTTATAGTTGAGTTAACATTTCTTTCCTCGTATTTTTCTTTTACCAGCTTAATTCTATTTTGAATTCTGGTATTCAATATCTGATCTGATTGCTTTTCTGCTAAAACATGTACCTCAGCACCATAGATATTTGCAATATCACCAGCATAGTTAACAATCTGTAAACTTTCTTTTGTAAGATCGATCGGTACAACAACTTTCTTTACATCTCTTGGCTTCGTGTTCTTTTGAACAACAATAAACGGACATTCAACGCTTATGATGACTTTCATTGCCCTGGAACCAAATATTTTTTGCATTCCACTGAAACCGTGTGTTCCCATGATGACCAACTGAGCCGAACTTTCTTTTGAAATTCGTCCAATATCTTTGAAAAGATTCCCAACTACCACTTTTGTAGATACTTCAGTGCCTTCAGGAACTTTGAGAGTACTTTTTACCGTTTCCAGTTTTTGCGCCATTTCACGGCTTTTATCCTCGGAATCCGCAATGTGGAGAATCATAATCTCCGTGTGCACTCTTTCACCTAAAAATAATGCATATTCAAGTGCATTTTGTGTAATTGGCGTGAAGTCGTAGGGAACAATGTAAAGGTTCTTACTCATAGAAGTTCTTTTTGGTAATTTAATAATAAATTACGTGAGAAATTAATAAGACTAAACTCGACTGAGTAATTACTTGTGAACAATGAATATTTCATAAGAATGACTGATAATTGGAGGTTTCAATTTCTTTTTCGGCGTTTCTTACGTTTATTTCTTTTGACACCTTTCATTATGGACAATTGGGACGGGTCGCGTTTATCTTTTTTACTTACTTTAGGCAAGCCTTGATCTAATATATCTTGTTTATCATCTAACGTATCATCTGGTGTTACTGCAGTATGAACATTACCTCCAGCCGGAGCATTGGGATTTGAGGGATCTTGCCATTCTATTTTGATTTCTTTGGCCTCAAGCTCACCGTTTTCATTCTTTGTATATACGATCTGTTTCTCTCTTTCATCTGAAGGATTAACTCCAATAACGTCCTCTATCAGATTCCAACGCTTACCATCAAACTCCATTGCATCATAGGATAAATCAGGCACGTAAAACTCCCTAAAGTTGGCCATGCTTGGTGATTCAGGAGAAAGATGATCCATCATAATCCTCTCTCGATCGGTCTCATAATTGAGATACATGGATGTTTTCTCTGAGTGCTCAAAGAACATTCGACGCTTAATCACCGATCCTGATTTGAAAATCGGCATTCCTAATTTTACGTTATCACCAACAAAATAAATAACATCTATCAATTTCGCTGTGCTCATTTCCGTGAAATGATCCCAACCAAGAACCGTGTAAATCGTTTTATTTCTTCGATTTTGAGGAATGATCTTATAATAAAGTGCACCATACCACTGATCCGCCGCAATGGTCTCACTCGGTTGCATTGTCAATCCGAAGGAAATATCTTTCAGCTCTTGAAAATGATAATCATTGCTCTTTTCATCTCTCCAAAGAACGTAACAATAGTACTTGTGTGAATAGTCTTCTTGCTCTACATTCCAGTTTATAATTCTCATCTTTTTATCTGGACTGTCGATCACCCCAACCGAAGAAAGTTTTGAGAAAGGGTAGGACAGGGATTCCTCAATAGAAACTACCTTTTCTAGTTTCGCTCTAAATTTATTGTTTTGTAATTCTTTATCGCTATTCGTTTTAGCTGCTCTCAAATTTTCGAGTATTGAAGACAGTTCAACTTCGAAAGCAGCGATAGATCCTCCCTGCGCACTTATAAAAAGAGGGATAAGGGATATGAGTGCAATGATGTATTTCATATTTTCAAAACGTTCATACAACTAATTAGTTACTACGTTCAAATATCATACCTAATGAAAGGTAATAAAATTAAAACTAGGAACTTTAAGCCCAATATTTCTTAACTCTAGCGAAATTTGTCCCCTGTGGTAATTACTATGATTTAGTATATGATACAAAACATCGATGGTGTCTCTTGACATGATTGCTCCTTCTTCATCATGAAAATCAACTTTTGTTTGGTAATCCCAGTATTCAAGATAAGAAACGGTAACATTTCTATTCTGTGTCGCAAATTGAAGGGCAAAGTCAAGAGGTAATTTATCCCAAAGTCCTGATTCAGGCAGTGTTCCTAAAAGCCTACTATTCCAAATATGATGTACATTTAAAATATGTGATATAGATTTGATTATAAATTCATTAACATGGCTTTCTTGTTGAATTACTTTCTCAATCCAGCGCTTGTTTGTTTGCAGATCATAATCAAACTTGTCAACAAAAAAGTCTTTCATTAGGATTGAAGACCTTTGAGAGCTTTGATAGTGTTTATTGGTTCTTCTGACTTGAAAACAAAACTACCTGCTACCAAGGCACTTGCTCCTGCCTCAACAAGTCTATTTCCAGTCTCTAAATTGACACCTCCATCAACTTCAATTATTAGATCGGGATTTAAATTGGTTTTCATTTCTCTTAATTTTGCGACTTTCCCAATGGAGGACTCAATGAACTTTTGCCCCCCAAAACCTGGGTTTACTGACATTATCAAAACGAGATCCAAAGAATCTAGCACTTCCTCAAGCACAGTTACTGATGTATGTGGATTAATAGCAACACCGGCTTTCATTCCAGCTTCCCTGATAGCATTGATAGTTCTATGTAGATGCGTGCACGCCTCAAAATGAACAGTTAAAATATCTGCACCAGCACTCGCAAAATCCTCAATGTATTGATCAGGATTATCAATCATTAGGTGCACATCTAGAGGCTTCTTAGCATGTCTCTTTATAGCCTTCATCACAGGGAATCCAAATGATATATTTGGCACGAAAACACCATCCATGATATCAATATGAAACCAATCCGCATCAGAATTATTAATCATTTCAACATCACGTTGAACATTTGCAAAATCACAAGAAAGGACAGAAGGGGAGATGATAAGACTCATTAAAAATATATTTAAAACAAATTTATCGAATTAGCCGTTACTCTTCAAGTAATTTGATGTATTCTTCATCACGGCCATAAATATCAATGTGAAGCCTCATTTTTTGACCCTCACGCGCACCAGTTTCGTACTCAACAAAAATAGGTACTGGATCAATTAACTTAATCTCCACGTGCTTATCTTCAAATGGAATAGTATCTGATATACTAAATAATAAACTATCCAGAGTATCGGGGCGAACTGGATTGAATCTTCTCGGACTTAAAGAATCTTTTTCTAAAATGATCTTTCCAAGCTGCACAGGGTTTTGAGTCCGCATACATCCATGCGAAAAAGCTCTTACTGGCAGAGAAAAAAGTGACTTCGCTGGAGAATCGTGAAAATATACACTGTGCTCATTATGAAAATCAAATTTGATTATTCCTAATGAATTCTTTGGCCCAGGGTCTTGAATAAATTTAAAAGGAAAAGAGCGTATCCCATAATTTCTCCAGTTCACAGTGTATGGATCAATTAAATTGCCGCCTTTGTAAACTTTGTAATTATGTTTTGCCAAGTACCCAACATTACGCTTTGTTGCTGGTAAAATTTCCTTTGTCGCAATAGAGTACGGAATATTCCAAAAAGGATACACTACAATCTTTCGTAATTTTGAGGTCAGTTCAGGCGTACTGTTTGCTGGTTTACCAACAACAATATTGTGTTCACTCCTTAATGTATCATCCTCAAAATATCGTAATTTGTATTCGGGAAGGTTAATCCTTAAGTACTTTTTAGGGTAAGGTTTTTTCGATCTAATTTTATCCATTGTAAGAATAACCCTTAGCATTTTATCATATGTGGATTCATTGAGTGCAGCGCAAGTATTGTAACCAATCTTTCCATCAGGCTTTATTAAATTGGCAATCTGAAAACTTTTTAGGGCATTTGTAATACCAAGACTATCCATAATAGAGTCATTCATGAAGCCTTTGGAAATAAGTGACTCTCGGGCTTCTCTCAATGAACCTAAAGTATCTTCTTTCGTTTGCGGTACATTAAACCGGTTGGTATCAATAGATTTCAAACTATCTGTCCATTCTATTAATCCATAGGCGAGGGCGGTGTAAAGAGAATCTTTTGGACCGAAATGCATAAATTTTATTTGTAAATCTCTTTTCACAGTATCTGAAAAATCAGCTAATAACTCTAGACTGTCTGGTGAAATAAATTTCTTTGGTTTAGCAATTGTGGGTGCAGATTTAAAATCGATCATGCCGTAATGCAGATCGTGAATTGTTCGACCGAGACTAGCTGTTATAAAAAGCTCATCCTGAATATAATTAGACGTATTAACCTGAATCATGCGTGCATTAGGTATACCAATGGCAATGTTTTGCTGTAATACTTCCTTCAGAGCAAGTCCATTACTTAACAGCATAGTATCATTTATCCATTTCGGCTCATGCTTACACTTTGAATAGTAATCCTGAAGAAATTGAATCGCAAGTTCATCGTAACCTTGCGCTTTTAAATAGGACTCGTCAGTAGCCAATTTTAATTTCTCTGAAGCCGAAATAGTACTGAATTCGAAAGGTATTACTTTGGTCTCTTTTTTATCAGAGCAACCCAGCGAGAATAATAGTAGAGTAAATACAAATAGTCTTCTCATTTAAACAATTTCTAAAGAAATGCTAACTTCGAGATGGCAAGATAATTTATTTCAATGACCTACAACATCCTTTTAATAATAATTATTCTAACCGTATTTATTTCATACCTCGGATTTAACAACTATGAGTTGCGAAACAAGCTAATTTATTCGCCTTATAATGTAAAACAACGCAAAAAATACGAAGGTATCCTTGGGCATATTTTAATTCATGGGGATTGGGGTCATTTGGCTTTCAACATGCTGTCTCTTTATTTTCTCGGAGATGTTTTATTAAATGCGCCAGGCGGAATTTATCAAGATGTCAATGGCGGATTAATTTATGAATATGGTAATTTAAAGGGTCAATTGCATTTTCTTATTCTCTATATTTTCGGAGCGTTATTCGCAACTCTAATTCCCTATATACGAAATCAAGATAACCAAGGTTATATGTCACTTGGTGCTTCCGGTGCCGTTTCGGCTGTTATTTTTGCTGCGATACTTTGGAATCCAGGAATGGAACTAATGCTTTTCTTTATTCCTATACCAATTCCAGCATATATATTCGGCCCAATGTATCTATTATTTGAATATTACATGGACAGGAGAGGGGGAACAGGAATAGCTCATGACGCACATATAGGAGGTGCATTATTTGGTTTATTTTATGTAGTCGTCACAAACTTTGAACGAGCAAAAGGATTTATTGAGTATTTTGTTTAACGATGTTCTATGTAAACTACAATGGCGAAATTCTAGAAAACTCAGGGCCTGTGATGCGTTCCGGAAACAGAGGTTATCTGTATGGTGATGGTCTTTTTGAATCCATCCGCGTTATTAATGGACGACCTATTAATCTAGAAAATCACATAAGCCGGTTGTTGGAAGGTGCTAAGTTTCTTAAGATGAGAGTTCCATCTTTCTACAGCACTGAGTTTTTTGAGAAATATATTTCAGAACTACTCCAAAAATCAGACATCCGATATGGTGCTAAGTGCAGACTATCTCTAGATAGAATTTCCGGAGGAACGTACGCACCTCAATCCAATGAGGTAGAATACTTTATCGAGGTTTACAGTCTTGAGAGAAACTTTTATGATCTGAATCAGAAAGGTTTGGAAATAGACCTCTACACTGAAATAAAAAAACCTAAGAATTTCCTTTCAAGGTACAAGATCAAGAATGGATTGATCTATGTACTTGCTTCGATTGCGGCAAAAGAGAAAGGTGTAGATGATTTTCTTTTACACAATGAAAATGGAGGTATTATTGAATCTACATCCTCAAATCTCTTTGTCGTCAGTAATGGTGTTCTATACACTCCAGGACTGGAGGAGGGTTGTTTAGCAGGTACAATGCGAATGCAAATAATAAATCTAGCACTGGATAACGGAATTAAGGTATACGAGTGTAATCTGATGCCCCAAAACCTATTGGTTGCTGATGAAATATTTTTGACAAATGCCATAAAAGGTGTTACTTGGGTATCGGGTTACAGAACCAAACGATATGTCAATACAATGTCAAAAAGATTTATTGATCTACTAAATTCCAAATGGGATCCAGAGCAATAATATTTTAAAAGCTGTACAGTCCTTTTATTCCTGCTGCATCCGAATCAATTGTGATAACGGGAAGATACATTTGGTTTTCAAATAGATGTTGAACAAATTTTTGAGAAAAAGCATGAAAAGTATCAGGATAAAATGTAGCTGCAAGCATATCAATTTTTTCACTTTTACAAAAGTCTAGTAAGTTTTTTTCAAAATTATCCCTCTCTAACAATACAACCGATGAATCAACTCGTTGGTTTTTAAGATAATCCTTACTCGTGCGAACATGCGCAATTACCTTAGCTCTTAGGCTCGGATCAGAGTGTTTACCGCCAATAAGAATCACTTCAGCATTATACCTTTTACCCAAATCAGAGGCTGTCTTTACTACAGGAACGCTTTCTTTCTCTATATCTATTGTCATTCCGATTTTTCTTATTGGCTTATAGGGTGTGTCCTTTTGAATAACTATTACAGGTAAACTGCTATTCTGAACAATTTTCAAGGCATGGCTTCCTAGTAGTTTCTGAAGACCTTTCTCACCATGGGTAGCCATCAAAATCAATGATGTATTTAACTGTTCTGCAAATCGACCCATATCCTCGAAAACATCCCCAACCATAACTCTGGATTCAACTCTAAGTTTATCCTCTTTATTTAACTTTTTAATAGTCAACTCCATATCAGCTTCGGCCTTGCTCACATTGCTCTCACTTTTTACTACATGAAGTAGAGTTAACCTATCTTCATTCTCTTTTGCCATCTCCAGTCCGTACTTCAATGCATTTATTGTAACATCAGTAAAGTCCAAGGGTATCAGATAGTTTTGATTAGCCATTTTCAAAAAATTTGTTCAAAGATAGAACAGATTTATAAATTACGGGATTAGAAGATATTTCTTATTTTATGCGAACATATTAAATAGTATCTTATGAAAATGTTGAAATTAATTTTACCGGCAGTTGTTTCTTTCGCTTTATTTACCTCATGTGGTGAAACAGTAACGGCAGATGATACAGCAAAGCACGAATGCACGGATGAGTGTGCGGAGAAGTGCAAAAAGATGGGGTGTGACGAGAATTGTGAAGGGCAATGCGAACACAAGGCCAGTGAGGAAGGACATACCTGTGATTCAAAATGCGAAAAAGGCTGTTGCGCGGAAAAAACGGATAACACAGAATCTTCAGATTATACAGCAAAGCACGCATGTACGGATGAGTGCGCGGAGAAGTGCAAAGAGATCGGTTGTGACGAGAACTGCGAAGGACAATGCGAACACAAAGCTAGTTAGAAAGGACATGCCTACAATTCAATATGTAAAAAAGGTTGTTGCACGGAAAAGGCGGAGGACGCAGAATCTGCGGAATCAGAAATAATCAATGGTATTAAACAGATTGAAGAAGAAGTATTCGGAAGTGGACAAGGAATAATACACCATCTTTAAACATTAAGGTTCCTCTGAATTCGGGTATTTTATATCTTCTTCACGAAGATATCGCGATCAAAACGTATTCGTGGACCGTAGATTCCATTGGAAGCTCGTTTCCCAACACTTATTGCCATACATACCTCCTCGGAACTTTTTAGCTCCAGTAATCGTTTTACTCTCTTCTCATCCAATCCTTCCATTGGACAGGTATCGTATCCATAGGCACGAAATGCTAACATCAAGTTCTCACATGCTAGCGCTGTAGACTTATGCGCCCAAGTTTTCATATGTGAAATAGAAAGAGGCTTCCTTGGCATTGGTTTAAATAAACCTTGCACCCAAACATATACTCTCTTTATCAAGCCAAAGATTCCAAGTGGTCCCTGCGAATATACCAACGGTACTAATTTATCGTAATAAGCGTATGCCGCTTTCGGTACCTTGAGCTTATCTTGTTCTTTAAATTTTTGGAGCATAAGTGTTCTTGTTTCTCTCCAATTTTCCGGACAAGCAATAGCTACGATAATTTCAGGAGCTGTAGTTGCAGCGGGTTGATCTAGACAGTATTTATTCAATTTAGTTCTTTTCTCAGGATTTTTTACCCAATAAAATTTCCATGGTTGTAGATTAGAAGAATTCGGAGCCAGTAAGGCTAGATCTAAACATTTATCAATTATTGATTCAGGTACAGGTTCATCCATATAAACTCGGCAACTTCTTCTGGCTTCAACCAATTCAGTGAATTCTTGGGCGGAATAATGCTTTGATCCCTCTGTGTAATCTCCTGCGGATATTTTGTTTAAAATCTGTTCGTCTGCCATAATTCTCTCTTTCCATAAAACTACATATTCCTTCTTAGATAAAAGAGCTAGATTGAACCAATTATTTATCACGTTGTACTGATAGAAAAAAATAATTTGTTGATTCATTTTATGGAATCGAGAATTGTTTTGAATCTAACGGTATATGAATACGCTTATCAGTTTTAGAACACATTTAATTACCTCGCTCAAGGATGCGAGAAATATCCAGATAATTTATCTTGCCTTATTTCTGGTATACGGTATTTCAAGCCTTCAATGGGATATAAGCCCATTAAAAGTATTATTGCTTTTAGGTTCTGTAATCGTTACCCAAGCTATTTGGATTTTGATCGTAAAAGCATCTTTTAAGAGTTTAAAAAGCGCATTGATCACAGGTTTAGGTTTAAGCATCTTGTTGCAAACTGGGTCAGATCTCACATTGATAGTCGCAGGTGTGCTCGCGATAAGCAGCAAATTCATAATTCGTGTGAACAATAAACATCTTTTCAACCCAGCAAATTTTGGGATTATTGCAGGTATTTTTCTTTTTCAGGATGCATGGATCTCACCAGGGCAGTGGGGGAGTGATACATACTTTTTATTGATCCTATCGCTCCTGGGCGGGTTTATCCTATTTAGGATCGGAAGGCTTGATACCTCTCTAATATTTCTAGGAAGTCTTTTTCTTTTTGAGTTCTTAAGAACCTATCTCTATCAAGGATGGGGTATGGATGTGCTACTGCATAAATTTTCAAGTGGTACGCTTCTTTTATTTGCTTTTTTTATGATTACAGATCCTATGACCATTCCTGATTCTCGCAAAGGAAGAATTCTATGGAGTCTAATGGTCAGTTTATTAACCTTTGTGTTTAGCAATTGGATACAGATCTATACAGCGCCCATTTGGGTGATCTTCTTCTTGACTCCTTTAACAGTATTAATCGATAAAGTTTATCCAAGTTCCAAATTTCAATGGAACGCCTTAACCAATAAAACAACACATGTATGAAAAAGTTATTCCTATTATCCGGACTTGTCGCTCTAATTACACTTAATGCCGCCTCGTTTTGCGGTTTTTATGTAGCTAAAGCAGATGCGAAACTATTCAACAAAACGTCACAGGTAATTCTTGTGCGCGATGGAAACAAAACGACCGTAACCATGTCAAATGACTTCCAGGGAGACGTCAAAGATTTTGCCATGGTCGTCCCAGTTCCAACAGTACTCAAACGTGAAGATATCCGTGTATCCGAGGCTGCTTTGTTTAAAAAATTGGATGAGTACTCAGGGCCTCGGCTTGTTGAGTACTACGATGAAAACCCATGTGAACCCCGCATATATTATGACTTGGTAGAAATGGCCGCCCCAATGTCAGAGGTACAATCTATATCCATGAAATCAATCAGAAGAGCAAATAACTTAGGTGTAAAAATTGAAGCTCAATATGAAGTTGAAGAGTACGATATCTTAATCCTCTCTGCGAAACGTTCCGCTGGATTGAAAACGTGGTTGATTGAAAATGGGTATAAGATACCTGAATCTGCGGAAGAAGTTCTTGATCCATACATCAAGAATAACCTCAAGTTCTTCGTGGTAAAAGTAGATGTAGAGAAACTTGACAAGATTAACGGTGTCGGTAATGTAAAAAAGTATATTAATGATCCGGAGTTGGCAAATACAAGAAGTTTGCGTCCCTTACAGATTACATATGACTCACCGAAGTTCATGCTACCCATCCGTTTGGGTATGGCGAATGCGGAAACTGACCAAGATATGATCGTTTACGCCTTCTCGAAAGAGGGAAGAGTTGAATGTACGAACTATAGGACGGTAAAGATCCCAACCAATAAAAATGTACCTCTTTTTGTCAAAGATGAGTTCGGTAAGTTTTATGTTGATCTCTTCGATAAAGTAAATCAGAAGGAAAACAAGGAAGCCGTCTTCTTAGAATATGCTTGGAATGTCTCTCCACAGTTCTCTGGTGTAAAATGTGATCCTTGTGTTGGACCTCCACCTATATTTGCTGACTTCCAGAAAGCTGGAGTAGACTGGGCAATTAACTCTAACAACACAGCAAGTAATCAAGTGTTCTTTACGCGATTACATGTAAGATATGCACGTGAGACACATCCGCAGGATCTTCAATTCCATGTCACACCAAATAGGGAGCATTTCCAAGGACGCTATATTCTTACTAATCCAGCGAAAGGTGATTTAAGTTGTGATGACGGTCAGCGTTATTTGGCAGGGTTGATCAAAAACAGAGCCAATGAGCTCGAAGAATTATACGCTTTGACTTCTTGGAACACCCATCAATACAGTAATTATATTCAAGAATATTATGGTTTGTTAAAAGATAAATCATTATTAAATGAAGTTGATGAGAAACGAAATGAGCTTATTCCAGGCTTTCAACCTAAAGATAAGGATCCGAACAACTGGCTTAAATGGTTAGTTTTAGTCATAATTGCTCTTTTAATGGTGAAAACAGCTTTTAAAATGAGAAAATTACGAGTAAGTAATTAGACTCTCTTACTATCGTATCGTGGATTTAAATGGAGGTAAGTTTTACCTCCATTTTTTTTCATACCTATGAGATATCCATCTATGAACAAGTTGACGGTTATAACATTCAGATTCATCCTAGGAACGAGACGATATTAACATTAACTTCATCCGCAATGAAATTTACAGAACTTAATCTCGATCAAAGTTTAATAGAGGCACTTTCCTATATGAATTTTGTGGATGCCACGCCTATTCAGGAAAGCGCCATACCAATAATTTTAAATGGTAATGACTTGATCGCATGTGCACAAACAGGCACTGGAAAAACTGGAGCATTTGTAATCCCAATTTTACATAAATTGGCTTCTAAGGAGAAGAATTTTACAGATACGCTTATAGTAGTTCCAACGCGAGAACTTGCTATTCA
Organism: Crocinitomicaceae bacterium; assembly: GCA_023254905.1. GTDB lineage: Bacteria > Bacteroidota > Bacteroidia > Flavobacteriales_D > Crocinitomicaceae > UBA4466. The sequence goes on from JALRKF010000076.1 coordinate 37,743, forward strand.
AATAGACCAGCAGATTCAAGGACTGTCATACTTTATTTCAGTAAGCTCTCTTGCTATATATGGTGGAGGAGAAGGGCAGGACTGGTCACTGCAAAAAAATGCATTAGCAGAGGGTTGCAATGTCATTGTTGCAACACCTGGCAAATTATTATCCCATATAAAAATGGGCAATGTCAAGTTTGACAAGGTCAAACATTTAATCCTAGATGAAGCAGATAGAATGCTAGATATGGGGTTCATTCATGATTTAACGATGATCGTAAAAGAGCTACCAAAAGATCGACAAACACTTATGTTCAGTGCAACAATGCCTCCGAAAATAAGACAGCTAGCTAAAACTATCCAAAGGAATCCAAAGGAAATTAGCCTTTCTATTTCAAAGCCAGCAGAAGGAGTGAAACAAACTGCAATTATGACATTGGATGAGCAAAAGATTCCAATAATCATTGATTTATTAAATGAAAGACAAGGATATGACAGCGTCCTCATTTTTGCATCAAGAAAAAATAGTGTTTCTCAAATAGTTCATAAGCTCAAACGTGCTAGGCTAGATGCCAAAGGACTTTCCTCCAATTTGAAACAAGAAGATAGGGAAGAGGTCCTTCGGAAATTCAGAGCAAAAAGAGTACGCATACTTGTTGCAACGGATGTAATGAGTCGAGGAATTGATATAAAGGAGATCAACATGGTGATCAACTATGACGCCCCTTCAGATCCGGAAGATTACGTCCATCGAATCGGCAGAACTGCAAGAGCAAACACGAAAGGGGAGGCAGTTACCTTGATCAATGAAAAGGACATACCAAAGATCTGGAGAATCGAACAACTTATAGAATCTTCCATAGCGAAAGAGCAGCCTTCAGAAGAGTTTGGTCCTGGACCAGAATGGAGAGAGAGAAAACCGGGAGGTTCAGGAAAAGGGAATCGAAGAAAATTTCGAGATAAAAAGAAGTACTCGAATAGATAAACTATTTGATTATCAATAACTTAAATAATTTAACCTAAAGTAATATCTAAAGATCAAGATGTCTTATTTGTTCGATTCTGTTTCTTTCCAGAAATTCATCTATCGTTTCAAAATGCTCGATAACGCGTTGATCTTTGAACTCAAAAACCTTATCTGCTAAACCTTCAAGGAATGCACGGTCATGCGATACGAGGATCAAAGTCCCTTCAAACTTCTTCAAAGCCTCCTTTAATACATCTTTTGATTTTAGATCGAGGTGATTCGTAGGCTCATCCAGGATTAATACGTTAACAGGCTGTAACAATAAGCGAACCATTGCTAACCGTGTACGTTCTCCGCCAGATAGAAATCCTACCTTCTTATCAATAGCATCACCAGAAAACATGAATGCCCCTAGTATATTCTTGATCTCTTTACGGATTTCGCCTTCAGCTACATTATCCACCGTTTCAAATACTGAAAGCTCAGAGTCGAGCAGGGAAGCTTGATTCTGTGCGAAATATCCCACATGCGCGTTATGACCTAAGGCACAGTGCCCATCAAAATCAATCTCTCCCATGATTGCTTTGATCATTGTGGATTTACCTTCTCCGTTTCGTCCGACAAAACAAACCTTTTCACCACGTGCAATGGAAAGATTGGCGTCTTTAAAAACTACTTTATCTCCATAAGATTTACTCAAATCCTTTGCTAATACTGGGAAATCACCAGAACGCTGAGAAGGAGGGAAGCGCAATGAAATAGAAGATGTATCGATTTCATCGACCTCAATGATCTCTAATTTCTCCAGCATCCGCTGACGAGAACTCACTTGATTTGTCTTTGAATATGTTCCTTTAAACTGATCGATAAAACGCTTCGTTTCAACAATCATCTTTTGCTGATCCTGATATGCTTTTAATTGCTGCGTTCGTCTTTCTTCACGTAATACGAGGTAATGAGAGTAGTTCGCTTTGTAATCGTAAATACGACCGTTAGTCACCTCGATCGTTCTATTCGTAATGTTATCAATAAAGGTTTTATCGTGTGATATAACAATCACAGCTTTAGCCTTGTTCTTTAAGAAGTCTTCTAGCCATATTACTGATTCAATATCAATGTGGTTCGTTGGTTCATCTAATAGAACTAGGTCGGGCTTTTGAAGTAGGATCTTTGCAAGCTCAATTCGCATACGCCAACCACCGCTGAATTCACTTGTGCTTCTTGATAGGTCAGAACGCTTGAAACCGAGTCCCATCAAAGCTTTTTCTACTTCCGCATCGTAATTCACTTCCTCGATTGAATAGTATTTCTCTCCCAACTCTGTAACACGCTCAATAATATCCATATACGCCTGAGATTCATAATCCGTGCGTGTTTCAAGCTCCTTATTCAACGCATCCATCTCGGCCTTCATCTCGAAGATCTGACCAAATGCTTTCGCAGTTTCCTCAAATACGGTACAATCGTCTTCAGTCAACAAGTGCTGCGGTAAGTAAGCGATCTTTGTGTCCGGAGCACACTGGATATTCCCACGGTTAGGTGTTTGTTCTGCGGCAATGATCTTCATCATAGTCGACTTTCCAGCACCGTTCTTACCCATCAAGGCAATTTTATCATTTGGATTGATGACAAAACTTACATCCTTGAATAACGTGCGGGAACTAAACTCTACGGTAAGGCCGTTAACTGTGATCATGCGCGAAAATTAGATTGCAAAGCTACGAATAGATTGGTACAGAATTTAAACTCCTGTGGTTTTATGAAATAAAAAAAGAGTCACCGCTGAGATGACTCTTTACTTGTGTTGATAATAATTGGATTAATTCCCAATAATGATACGATGTGATTCTACCAATCCATCTTCAAATTTGATGTATACGTAGCTCACACCTGAACAGTTCTCATCCAGTACAATCGTTTGTTTTGCTGAATTCGAGACATTGTGCTTTTGACAAAGTTTCCCAAGACTATTATAGATCTCAACAGCCGCATTGCTCACTGTTTGTCCAAATTCAACTGTAAATGTTGATTTGGTATTGGTAGGGTAGACACTTGTTGCTAATTTTTGATTCTCCTTTATTGCGATTGATGCTGTCGGATTAGTAATAATGATATTATCACCATTCGAAGGGTTCCATAAAACGGCATTTGAAGGTAAACCTGTGCCAAGCTCATCGTTTTGAATATCCAATACACTGTTTACGTTTTCGAACTTCACACAGCGAATAAGTGTAGTATCTCTGTTCACCTCGATAAAGAAGAAGTTATCGAATGTTCCGGCATCTTTTACGTAGGGCTTTGCACTTGATCCTGTGTAATAAACATCACGGTGAGGAGCACCCCATTGTCCTTCACCAATATATACAACACCGTCTTCTGGCTGCGCAGCAATTTCAAAGTCGTCTCCTGCAGCATTACGAACCGCAGGAAGTGTCCATTTTGTTGTATGGGAATCTGACTCCATCACCAAACGCACCTTATTCTGTTGAAATAAAGGTATCCAGCAATTCATTTGATCGACTTCCAGCGTACCGTCTTTACCAATTGCCAGAGTAGGGCTGTGGTACGTTGCAAATTTCCAATAAGGATCACTCGGAGAACCAGTGTTTGACTGAAGGTCATTGGTCAACCAGCTAAGCTGAGCCGCATCTGTACAGGCATCAAGCTCTGTATTTAACATGTACATTTTGATCAAATCATTGTGAATATTCAACGTGTAATACTCATCAAAAGGGATGTCGAACATTTCGTGGACATCAAAGATATCTTCATGATTCCCTCTGGAAAAAGCTACCGGAAAGATTCTACCGTCAGGCGTGATCGTTAATTGCCAGTCATTCAACCATGTAGACCATTCAGCTGTAGTGTTTGAAGTGATCTGGTTCATTACATAGTCTCCCGTGAAAGCAATAAAATCAGGTCGAATTTTCGCTACCAGTTTATTACCGTCGCGTCTTTTTTCCAAACAATTTCCACTGGGACAATTTTCTGTATAAATTCCAAACAAAGAAAATCCATCACGTGTATCACCACCAGAAATAAATGACACCGGATCGTTGCTATCATTTGATAGTGTTCTAAAATAAAAGCGTTGACTGGTTTGTCCTGATTGATCATAGATCACAAAATAGTATATTGAGTTTGGAGCAAGTCCAGTTAATCTCGAAAAATGTCTTGTAATACCATGAGCGCCACCAGTGCGGTCAATACCATGACTGTTGGTGTAAGCCGTGTAATTTGTTCCTTGGTCTACAAGTCCGTAATGTACAGTTCCAAGATCACCGCTCCAGCCAATAACTACAGAAGTTGCTGGGTCATTTCTGTAGGCAAGTGAATAATATTCAGTTGCAGCTTTTGAACTTGAACTAAATACAAAAAGGAACGATAGTAGTAAGAGTTGATTCATATCCAAAAGTTTATGCTGTAAATTTAAGCATTCAGAATATAGTTTGTAGTTAAATTAATATCGAGTAATGGTTAGTTCTATAATTATCACAATTGTCATATAATTAATATTATGTTAAATATAAACAACGGCATTATTCCCTTACTCTAATGCATAGCCAAAAGTTCAAGTAAATTGTCATTAATATTTTTATTGTTCAGTTTACTTCTCAGCCACGAATAAAAGGATAAGAAAAATAGGTCGGTTTCTTTAATATTGGTAAGACCAATTTGATATAATCTTTGTTCCAATTTACCATTTGTGATTTCCTCTGGATAATTTAACATTCGTTTTACCACCTTAATAAAAGGTTTTACTTGTTTATTCTGTTCCATAGAAAGTGTTTTACTATGCAGGTTTAAAAGACTTCGAATTTTTGACTCAATAAGATCTTCGTAATTTAATTCAATATAAAGGATCACCTCCAAGAACTTTTTATTCAAAAGCCATTCCACTCCTACCCTTTTTTCATACCATGAATCTCGATGAGAAAGTCCATGATTTATTCTGAGCGCTTCTTTAAATGCTCCTCTTTGTATGTATAGCATCATTCTGGTCAATTGAATCGAGGGATACATTCGGTTAGATTCCTCAATATCTATGAGGTTTAATAAATTCTCTGCATCTTCCGGTTTACCAACATAGTTTAGATTTAGAGATAAAAGCAGAGAATGCTTGAAATAAAATGTCTCGGTAAGTTTCTCAGGGTAAAGATCGATCAATTCTAGGAGATTCTCAAGATATTTGAGACTCCGTTTAAAATCCATTTTTCTCAGTTCAATATTCGCAAGAGAATAATAAAGTTGTGCACTATTAATAATTTGTGAAATACTCTCATGTCCATTCGGCGTAAGTCTTTCAATATGATGGTCAAAAAACGATTCTATTTCATGATAAGCTCTGTTCTTCTCTCCAAAAAGATCTGCAAGTTGTGCAAGTCTGCTAAGCGTCTGTATATCAATAACATTATCTATCTCCATTTTAAAACGATCAAAACTTTCCTTTATTAATTCCCCAAACGAAATTTTAGATTCTTCAATTTTCGTTCTTTTTAATTCATTCTTGATAAGAGCAAATATTACATTCAATTGCTGTTGATATTCATATTTTTTTTGCAACTCACGATATTCTACTAATGCCATATCTAGATCAAAATCCTCCATTTCCGAGGAGACCTCTATCATCAAGGAAAGGACCTCTATCTGAAGATTTAATTCATGAATTTTTAAGCTTTTCTTCAGTGTTCGCAATACTTTTAGTCCGTCTCGAAAGAAACCATCATTTATAAGAGAACGTCCTAGGAAGAATCTTTTATAATTTGAAATATCCGAATTAGATTCGTTCTCCATCACTTCAATTACCATAAAATCCAATAAAGCATCTAATAGTCTCTTCTTTAAGACATTGTAAGCATTTGAAGACATTTTATTCTTCAATTCTGGAGTATTTGAATTAATAAGTTGTTTGTACAACTGGATATTCTTGGTGTCTATTCGTTTATTCCTTCTCTGCAGATTAGAAATAAATTTTTTGTGAAAATCACTATCCTGTTTTTGTATAAAATCAATCAATATATCGTAATATTTAAATGCTTATAACATCAATTATAACTAAATATAATATATTTATTTATTTAATATATATCATAATAAATATGAATTTATTTGATTTTTTCAATTGAAAAGAAGACTCAACTTTGAACCGAACTTAAAATTGAATGTTATGTCAACAGAGAAATTTACAACAACGTATGAAGTGAAATCAGAAACTTCAAAAGAAATGAAACAAATGAACAATATCTTGAAGCCAACACCAGCTTTTATTGGAGCCTCTTGGGTAGCACTTGGGATTGGAGTTATAACCTACTGTATAGGCCTTTGGAATGCTGAAATGCAGTTAAGCGAAAAAGGTTATTACTTCACACTCATTTTATTCGGTTTGTTCTCAGTTGTTTCAGTACAGAAAAGTGTTAGAGACAGAGCCGAGGGAATCGAAGTGACAGACCTTTATTACGGAATAAGCTGGTTTGCAACGATCATATCCATAGTTCTATTAGTAATCGGATTAAGAAATGCTGAGCTTCTGCTTAGCGAAAAAGGATTCTATGGTATGGCTTTCACGCTTTCCTTATTCTCAGCCATTGCGGTTCAGAAGAATACAAGAGATTCAAAACTATTGAAAGACTAACATCTTTCAATTTAAGTTAGTTGGGAGGTTTCGGCCTCCCTTCTTTTTTTTCAATCGCACCTTAAATTCTGATGCCATCATTGTAAACGCCATGATCTCTTTGACATCATTGGCTGGCGTCACTAGCTCAACTTCAAAGTTCTTAAATAACATAGCGATAACATTTTTTATTTCCAATATCGCAAGATTTCGACCGGGGCAATAGCGAGGGCCAGAACCAAACGGAGTGAATGCATCAGTATTATGAACGGGGCATCGAGATTCTTTTAACCAACGCTCGGGTTGGAACGATTTTGCGTTAGTGAAGTATTTATCATTCAATGCACTATGCCTATGCTGAGTAAGAATCATCTGACCTGACTTGATCTCGTAACCTTCAATTACAGTATCTCTGATCGCTTCATGCAAAATAATTGGTGCAACAGGTCTGAAGCGAAGAGATTCATTCGTAACGGCCTCGATATATTTTAATTTACTATTCAACGTATACTCCTTGATATATTCGTCATTTAGAAGTACCTCGTCTAATTCTTTACGAATTGATCGTTGAATATCTGGTAGTGAGGCGAGCTCGAAAATCATCCAATTCAAGGTATGTGCAGTGGTATCCTCTCCGGCCATCAGTAACGTTAACAAATCACCCCTCACCTCTTTTGGACCTATCTTGGACTCGGTTTCAGAGGCAACTAAAATTGCCTGAATTAAGTTTGATGGATGCTCTTTTAATTCAGGATCTTGCTCAATTTTACTTTTAGCATCTGTAATAAACTTGTCTACGAGCTTATTGATTTCCAAAACCGCATTATCAAATTCACGACTTTCTCTGCTTCTAATAATTCTATACCACGGAATGGGATCATTTATCCTTTTAAAAAGTGTTGGAAATATTTTTTCCATATGATCTTGAATAACTCCCCCTTTCTGCTCTAGTGTGTTTATTTCGTAACCGAATGCCAGCCAAACACTAACATCTACTGTAAATCGCAATAAATCTTGTTGAATACTAAAAGGTTCACCTGAAACGGCATCTTTTTTCCATTTTTCGAATAACCTTTCAATAGTAGAGACCAAATGCGGGAAGAACTGTTTTTGATGTTTCACATCAAGTCCTTTAGTTACCAGGCTTCTATGAATCCTCCACTCCTCACCTTCTGCATTGAAAACGCCATGAACCCCTCCTTCCTGAAGTATGGTGTTCATTTTCTTTGCTCGAACAAATCCTTCCGGTCGATCGGCTGAAATGGCTTGGATCATACTTGGTCTCGTAACGACCATCTGATTCTTAATTGGCAGATCTAGCCGAAAAACATCGCCATAAGTATCCGCCCATTGTTCAATTTGCTGATGTAATATTGGCAGATCGAGGTCGAACATCGTACCAACCAAAGGAAGGCCTTTAGGACCAGGTAAATCTTTTATTCCCTTTAGCATTGTTTAAGCTACTTTTAGAAAAGAACTAGGTTATTCAGACCAATTGCTATATCCACCTTCTAAATCGTACACCTCTAAAAAGCCTAAATCTTTGAGCATAGCTGCAGTTTTACCTGATCTACCTCCTGCTTTGCAATAAACCATAACTGGTTTATCTTTAATTAAAGTTGACATTTTATCCTCAAAATCAGAGTCATAAAAATTAAAATTTATGGCTCCTTCGATTTTACCTAAAGCTACTTCTTCTGAGGTTCTGACATCTACGATCTGTGCCCCTGGAACAGACAGCAACTCTTTAAATTCTGCTGCTGATACAACTTTATTTATGACACTTACTGTGGGTTCTTGATCAGTAGCTTCAAATACTTCATTATTATTTACTAAGTCATTGGAACTTTCTCCGGTACATGATATAACTCCGAAAGAAATACCTGCCAATGCTAGTGCAAAGATTAATTTATTCATTTTGCTTTCTTTTGTTTCGTGCTAAAATAAGGAATACTTTACGGAATTCGAAGTCAATTGGCTTAACATAGGATACCAAAGAAATTCAATTTATTTTTGTCACATGTTATCGAAAGAAGCCAAAAAAAAACACAACGAGAAATTTTGGAACTCTCTAAAAAGAGAGATGAGATCAATCAATTCATCAAATGGTCGATCCATAAATTGGCTCAATTATCCCTCTGATGTGAAAGATATCTACATCCGATTAGAGGCTGATAGTAAGGGCGCTAAGTTATGTTTTGACATACAGCCGAAGGATGACGGGATTCGATCTATCCTTTGGGAGCAAATGAATGAACTAAAATCAGTAATGGAGTCAAAAATAGGTCCTGCCGATGGGTGGAATGAATTTAATCATTACATCGGAGACCGAGCAGTTTCCCGAATATTCTGGGAAATGAAAAATATAAATTACTTAAAAGAAGAAGATCAGACATCGTTCAATAATTTCTTCAAAGAGAAGCTACTTTTGTTTGATGAATTTTATCAGGAATTCAAGGAGATTTTAATTTTGCTCACTCAGTAAATCATTTAAACGTATTTTTACGGCATGAATCGCATACTTATAATCTTATTTCTTGGTGCAACTCTGAATACAAATGCGCAAACGATAGTATATTCTGAAGATTTTCAAAATGGTCTTCCATTGTCATACACGATTGTAGATAATGACATGCAAACCCCAGATGTATCTACTGCAGATTTTGCAGATGCATGGATCGAGTTGGCAGATCCCGATAATCCCTCGGATACAATCGTAGGTTCTACATCTTTTTTCTCACCAATTGGAAGAGCAGATAGATGGCTTATTACGCCTCCAATTAACCTTGGTGCATATGGTAATATTTTAAGTTGGGAGGCGAAATCACATGACGCGTCCTATCTTGACGGATATGATGTGTATATCTCAACAACCGATACCGACCTAAATAGCTTTTCGGATACAATTGGAGTTGTATCTTTTGAAAATGCGACTTGGACGTCAAGAGAAATTAATTTAAGTGATGAAGGTTACAACAATCAAACGGTGTTTATCGCCTTTGTAAATAGGACATATGATGGCTTCAAGCTCTATTTAGATGATATTCAAATGATAATAGAGGATCCTGTGAAACTTGACGAGTCTAATCTCGATGTTGTAGAGCTATACCCAAATCCCTCCGAAGGAATACTAAACATAACTTGTGAAGAGTCTGCACTAATCTCAATTAGTACTATGACAGGAACTATGGTATACCGTTCTAAAGGTGCACTCCACGATCTTTCTGGTCTGAAGGGAGGCTTATATGTGATAGAAGTACGGATAAATGATTCCTCCAGACAATTACGCTGGTTGAAGCAATAATATTAGTATTCAGGAAAAGGTTTGATCTGGAAATCTTGTTTTATTTCCGAATTTTCCGTGTGAACAAGCATAACGCTGTCTTCGCTAACATATGGCATTCTTAAAACCCAATCTTGCTCATTTATGTAAATATCCATTCGCTTCTCATCAGAATCTACATAAAACGAACCAACTAAGGGAAGTTGTTCTCCCAAGGCCTTTACTGGAATAAAATAAACCTTACCTGTATTGAAGAAGATTACTAGATTCTTTTCATGCCAATTATAAGGTGCGATATTTACACTATCAACAATATGTTGATTCATGATCCATACTTTACTGTTCGAATCGTGAAAAAGAGTGTCGATTTTAACTGAATTCAGTTCAAATCCAGCTGTGCAACCTAAAAGCAATGATGCAATGAGTATAATAAGATGGTTTCTCATTAGAATATCATGGATTTATCCATCAGTAATTGATATACCTCGTTAGATACATCCGAAAGTTGTTCTTCTTTTACAGGTTTTGGACCTGAACCAAAGTCTATAGATACTACTTCTTTAAAATTGAACTTTCTCTCTTTCCATTCAAACAAACAATGAAACATTACATCATCTTGTGCATCGTAAAATAGTACAATGATATTTTCCACATCAGTTCCAGAATTTTCAAAAGAATCAAGATCACCGACAAAACCATTCACACGAGTCAATAAATTATTCTCACGCTCAAAGACAAGCAAACGCCTCACAGGAAAAGGTTCAGGATCTCCCTTAAGTCTAACTCCTCCTCTTACTTGTAATATAAATGCATCCTTCAACTGTTTATCCTTTCTGAAGGGTTTAAGTGAGAAAAATTTAGCTTCACAAGGGGTGAATAACAAATCATCGCCAGTTGAGCAAATGTTTAGCTCTCTTAGGATTTGATCCTCCTCTTGTACCTTAAAAGTATCACTTTGAAATGGTTTCTCAACATTGATTATTTCAACTGTTTCTTTGTTCTTTTCTGATACTGTTTTTGTGTCGTTTCCTCCACAGGATTGGAGTATAGCAAGAATAAAGATTAAGAAGAGTTTTTTCATACTTGTATAATTCAATTGATACATTTCGTTACTTGAATATTTTTGAGGATTCCCGCATCGCAATTTGAAACTCCCTCTGATTAAGTCCTGTTTCGATTCCATTCTGTTCGAACCATTGAATCATTTTTTCAGTAGGCATATTTCCTGTTAATTCATTCTTCGCCATAGGACAACCTCCATAACCCTTGATAGCTCCATCAAATCTTCTACAACCTGCATTGTATGACGCCTTAATTAAAGATTCGGCATTGTCAGTAGTGGTGTGCAAATGTGCTCCGAATTCAACAGCAGGTAATTCATGAATTATACTAGTAAACACATCATTGACCAGTTCAGGTGTTGCAGAACCTATTGTATCCGATAGAGCAAGAATCTTCACGCCAAATAGATTATATAATCGTTCAGACCACATGGATACAATATCTGGATGGTAATGCTCCCCATAAGGATTACCAAATCCCATAGATAAATACAATACGACCTCTTTGTTGTTATTTGCCGCAATATCTGCAATAGCCTCTACTCTACCTAATGATTGCTCAATCGTAGCGTTCGTATTTCTTTGCTGAAATTCTTCTGAAATTGAAAAAGGGTATCCTAAATAATGGATTCGCTGAAAACTTGAAGCATCACTTGCCCCCCTTTCATTCGCTATAATTGCCAATAACTTTGTTCTCGATTCATCTAATAAATTAAGTACATCAGCGGTATCCTTCATTTGAGGAATCGCTTTTGGTGAAACGAAACTTCCAAAATCGATCGTATCAAAGTCACATTTCAACAATTGATTTATGTAGACTGCCTTCTGATCTGTTGGAACAAAATCATGCATCCCTTGCATTGCGTCACGTGGACATTCGATTAGCTTCACATCGTCCATGATTCTAAGTTAATATTTTTCCAGAATGGCTTTGTTAATGCGCTTTATTAGAGAAGGACCTTCATATATGAAGCCAGTATAAAGTTGAACAAGACAAGCTCCTGCATTTAGTTTTTCAATTGCATCCTCCGGAGAATGAATACCACCAACTCCAATAATCTTTATAGTACCATTTGATCTATCGTAGAGATATTTTATGACTTCCGTTGATCTTGATCTTACAGGTCTTCCAGATAAACCTCCAGCGCCTATTTTTTCTATATTTTCAATTGATGATTTCAATCCATCTCTATTTATAGTAGTGTTTGTAGCAATTACACCATCCAGATTCACTTCGTCAACAATGTCTACAATGTCATTTAACTGCTCATCTGTCAAATCCGGTGCAATCTTCAACAGAATTGGTTTTCGATTTTCCTTTAAATCATTTAATTCCTGAAGCGTTTTTAATAATTGTTTTAAAGGTTCCTTTTCTTGAAGCTCACGTAAATTTGGTGTATTAGGTGATGATACATTCACTACAAAGTAATCAACATAAGGAAACAAAGATTCAAAGCATATCTTGTAATCTTCAGTTGCCTGATCATTCGAAGTCATCTTATTTTTTCCAATATTTCCACCAATTATAATGTTGACATTTTTTCTCTTTAAATTTTTGATCGCAGCATCAACACCATCATTATTAAATCCCATTCGATTTATAATAGCGCGGTCTTCCTTCAATCTAAATAGTCTAGGTTTAGAATTACCAGGTTGAGCTTTTGGTGTTACAGTTCCTACTTCGATAAATCCAAAGCCACAGTAAGCCAAATCATTATACATATTAGCATTCTTATCAAATCCTGCGGCTAATCCCACAGGATTCGGAAATTTAAGTCCGAATATATCACGCTGAAGTTTTGGGTCATTAACACGGTATAACTTATTCCATAGAAATTTCATACCAGGTATAGAGAGTAAAAAATGAATCAGCCCTGAAGTAAAATAATGTACCTTTTCTGGATCGAAAAGAAAAAGGAAAAAGCGGATAATCTTGTACATGGATGATGTTTATGCAAAGGTATAAACGAGAACGAGGTGACTAAAGTCACCTCGCTAAAACTATCAATAAAATATTAACATTCTTAAAATTTATATCTTCCCCTCCATTTGTTCATTCGGTGCTGCTTCGCATAATCTTTGTATGTTACGTTCTTCGCAAAAACCAAATTGACATAGAAATAAGCATCTTTTTGCTTTTGTCCTCTTACTTGACCAGGAGCAAACCAATTCGTATTCTCAGTGGCTGGATTGGATAAATAAGCTGATTCTGCACCAAACTGCTGTCCAAGTACTTCAGGGTCATAGTAATAACCACCCACATCATCCATATAATCGGTAAATGTTTTCACATACGTAGCTTCGATTCCCATTCTCCACATCCTACCAATTCCCATTCTCATTCCAATTCCCATAGGAATTGTTGCAGTTATTGGTAAATATTCTTTAGGAGGTGTATACATGAAAGGCTCTGGATCAGGATTTTGTTTTGTTGGTATTGGATAAACCATGTGTGCTTCGAGTCCTTGACCCTCCGTATGTAGCTTTCTCAATTTGACCCACTCGCCATCGTATTTTGCTTTGGGCTCGAAGTAGTTAATACCCGCACCCACAAACAAGTATATTTGCTCGTTATGATTCTTCATACCTTTCAGTCCAGGTATTCTGTATCGAGCCCCGAATTTTTCATTTGCAACAATTATGCATTCTATTCTCTGGTGAAATTCTACCACTAAAGACCTGAAATGAAGATTTCTTGATTCACGAACAACTTCATTTGTCAAAGCATCACTACCTCTCACCATCCCAATGTTAAATGAGGATGTAGTAGCCCAATAAGGGTGAAATCTATATCTATAACCCACCATACCACCAATATGAGTGGATGGCCAATCAATATCTACCAAGCTATAGTCTGTACCAACTCTATCCCTTCCACCAAGATCTCCTAGAAATTGCGTGGCTCCTATACCAAACATGATTTCCTTTTTATTCAGAGACCAGTTACGCTGGGT